>NZ_KE992749.1:0-31531 GCF_000466465.2 Clostridium sp. KLE 1755 | reverse complement strand
TAGATTCAATGTTCGGTTTTGAGGGTATGGATTTTATATGATAGAAATAATTGCCTTATCTGAAATTCAGATAAGGTTTTTTTGTTGATATTTGCAGACATCAAAGATTAAGATATATGAATTGTTACGAAAGAAATTCTTAATAAAAAAGCAATTAGGGAAAGTATATTGCGTTTCCCGGCTAAATATTATATGATAAATTTATATTATTGTTGCTTTATGTAGATTAATGATGATATCTATGGAGGGATGGTTATGAAGAAGGACAGAATAATTAAGCTATGTATGACTATCTGCCTGATACTTGGAATATCCGTAATGCCGATAAATCAGCTTGAGGTCAAGGCGAATGAGATTATTGCAACGGTGCAGGGAACTATTTCATCGGGGACAACCTCTGATTTGCTCAGGCTCTCCACACCGCAGGGCAATATGGAAATAAAGCTCGACAGCGATACGGATGCCAGTGCCTGCAAGATATTGCTGCCCGGCAAGAAAATAAGCGTTTCCGTATCCCGTGGTTCGGACAGCTATCTTCATGCTGTTAAGATTACCAGCGAAACGCAGACTTCGTCAACCACACTTGACGCATCCACTACCGTTACGGTAAAGGGGACATTGAGTGATAAAACCAAGGATGATATTCTGTATCTGAATACAAGCGCCGGCGAAATGCAGATTAAGCTGGATTCGAATACGGGTATGAGCGGATGCTCTTATCTTGTGGCGGGAAATACTTATTTTATTTCCTGTGCCAGAGGTTCTGATGCTTATATGCATGCCATCAGTATTTCAGATACCGCAGGAGGAGCGAAAGGCAATTCAGCTACAGGAGTTACCGGTACGGTAGGTGACAGCACAAAGGATAATCTTCTGTATTTGTCTACCAAAGAAGGTGAAATGCAGTTTGTAATCGACAATGATACGGATACCAGCAAAGGTATGATTCTTACACCCGGCAATACGGTGACGGTTTCTTTTTACCGCGGCTCGGATGCCTATCTTCATGCTTCCGCCATTGTGGCTTCAAAGAACAATCCCTCGGCAGTCCAGCTTGATACCTCGTCTATTGTAACCGTAAAAGGTACTGTGGAACGTGAATCGAATGAGAATCTGCTTTATCTGAGCACTGCGCAGGGTAAAATGGAACTGAAACTGGATGTGCTGTTCACGCTCAGCAATTGTAAGGCACTGGTCAGCGGGAAAAAGGTTGCAGTTACCTGTGTACGAGGTTCTGATGCTTATATGCATGCAATTAATATTGTTGCAGAGTAAAAAATATATAAAGAGTATTTCCAGGCAGTGTTCTGTTGTTTTCACAGGATGCTGCCTTTTTATTGGCTTAAAATCAAAAAAAGGAAATCACATTGCGCTTTGTGGATCCATTCAAGATGTGGCTTCCCGGAAGGAGGCCGCCAGGAAGAGGAAAAGGAATAGATTTATATAGGAAGAAAAGGGAGGGATTTTCATTACTTGATGCGATGTAAACATTATGATACTATTAACAGGAATAAGTTTTGCAGTTTTACAATAGGGAGTTATCCTGCATAAGTAGAAATGCGGTGAAAAGGTAGAAAAGAGGAAGCGGATTATGACGAAAGAATTGCTCGCTGAGATAGCGGATGCCCAGATGGTTCTGGTGGGTATTGGAAAAGAGATGGAAGAAACGTATAAGAAAATGGAAAATGACAGTTTTTATTCATCTTTGATGGCCCAGGCGGAGAAAGAGGAGGACGCAGCTGCAATATTGCAGTATCTGCAATGTTATTATAGAGAAAAGAACCCGGATTCCGGAAAAATAGATGCTTACAACAGGCTGGCGGACTTGCTGGAAGGAAAAAATTATTTTGTGGTATCTCTTTGTACGGATGATTATATTTATTCGTCAAAGCTGGATGCCGGCCGTATTGTTACCCCCTGCGGTGGTTTCCGGGCGCTTCAGTGCCATTCGGAATGCAGTACGGATCAGGAGCCGCTTGTCTGGGATAAACAGGTGACAGCTCAGGTCATGGAGGAAATAAGGCAGTGCGAGGGACAGCTTTCAAAGGTAGATTTCCCTGTATGTGCGGAATGCTGTTCTATAATGTATTTCAACAGAATAGATACACCTGGTTATAAAGAAGAGGGGTATCTTCCCCAATGGGAAAAATATACGAAGTGGCTTCAGGGAACCTTAAACAGAAAGCTTTGTATATTGGAGCTGGGCGCCGGTATGGAATATCCTACGGTAATCCGTTTCCCTTTTGAAAAGGTTGCCTATTTCAATCAGAAAGCCCGCTTTTACAGAGTGCACAGCAGGTTATATCAGATGACTGCGGAGCTGAAGGAAAAGGGTGTTTCCATCCAGGCAAATCCAGAGGAGTTTTTGAAAAATTGAATGGACTGAGGATTGCAGGTTCAGAACAAGTATGCTACACTACGGTAATGAGATAAAGCGCCGGAAAATGAAAGTGTTGAAATTGTAAGTGATGAAATTGTAAGTGCCCCAAAATGAAATTGCTGAAAAATAAAAGTGCAGGGAGGAAAGCATGATAGCGTTAATAGATTATGATGCGGGAAACATCAGAAGTGTGGAGAAAGCACTTGCGGCTTTGGGAGAAGAAACGGAGGTAACCAGGGATGCAGAGCGCATCCTGGCAGCCGACAGGGTGATTCTTCCCGGGGTAGGTTCTTTTGGCGATGCCATGGGTAAGCTTCATTCCTTCCAGCTTGTGGATGTGATAAAGGAGACAATCCGCCGCAAAACCCCTTTTCTGGGAATCTGCCTGGGGCTGCAGCTTTTGTTTGAAAGAAGCGAAGAGAGCCCGGGAGTGGAGGGCCTTGGGATTTTAAAAGGGGAAATCCTGCGTATTCCGGAGAAAGATGGCCTTAAAATACCACATATCGGCTGGAATTCGCTGACGTTTCCTAATCCGGGCAGGCTTTTTGAAGGAATAGAAGAAAATCCCTATGTGTATTTTGTCCATTCCTATTATCTGAAAGCGGCGGAGCCTTCTATTGTAACTGCGGAGACGGAATACGGAACTTTGATACATGCATCCGTGGAGAAGGATAATGTATTTGCATGTCAGTTCCATCCGGAAAAAAGTTCCTCTGTCGGGCTTTCAATTCTGAAGAATTTTATTTCTCTCACATGATAAGGAGATAGGCGGATGCATACGAAAAGAATTATCCCCTGCCTGGATGTAAAAAACGGCAGGGTGGTTAAGGGAGTTAATTTTGTAAACCTTCAGGATGCGGGTGATCCTGTGGAGATAGGAGAGGCCTATGATAAGGCCGGTGCAGACGAACTTGTATTTCTGGATATAACAGCCTCTTCGGATGACAGAAAAACCGTTGTGGATATGGTGCGCAGGGTGGCTGAGAAGGTTTTTATCCCTTTTACGGTAGGAGGAGGAATCCGTACCGTGGAGGACTTCAGGGTGCTGCTCCGTGAAGGTGCGGATAAAATATCAATCAATTCCTCCGCTATCAACAGGCCGGAGCTGATAAGCGAGGCTGCGGATAAGTTTGGAAGCCAGTGTGTTGTAGTGGCTATTGACGCTAAGCGCAGGGCCGATGGAAGCGGCTGGAATATTTATAAAAACGGCGGCAGAATTGATATGGGGATTGATGCGCTTGCCTGGGCGGAAAAGGTAACAAGGATGGGTGCGGGAGAGATTCTGCTTACAAGCATGGACTGCGATGGTACGAAGGCGGGATATGACATTGAACTGACCCGGCGCGTTGCGGATCTGGTTCCGGTTCCGGTGATAGCATCCGGCGGCGCGGGAAGGCTGGAGCATTTTTACGACGCACTGACAGACGGAGGCGCAGAGGCGGTTCTGGCGGCGTCCTTATTTCATTATAAGGAACTGGAAATCAGGGAAGTAAAAGAATACTTAAATGAGAAAGGCGTATCTGTACGGCTGTAAAGCCAGGCGGATGCGCGGAAGACGGGAGATAAAAGAATGGGAATGATACAGAATGACTGGCTGGAGGAAATCAGCGATGAGTTCAGGAAGCCATATTATGCGCAGCTGTTCCAGTTTGTGAAAAAGGAGTATTCCACGTATGTGGTCTATCCGCCTGCGGAAGATATTTTTAATGCATTTCATTTTACCCCTCTGAGCAAGGTGAAGGTGGTTATTCTGGGGCAGGATCCCTATCATAATGTGAATCAGGCACATGGACTCAGTTTTTCCGTAAAACCGGATCAAAAGGAGATTCCGCCGTCATTGGTGAATATATATCAGGAGCTGCATGATGATTTGGGTTGCTACATACCAAACAACGGGTATTTGAAAAAATGGGCGGACCAGGGTGTGCTGATGCTCAATACGGTGCTTACGGTCAGGGCACATCAGGCAAATTCTCATCAGGGAAGAGGCTGGGAGCAGTTTACGGATGCTGTGATTGAAGCGGTTAATCGGCAGGACAGGCCTGTGGTATATATGCTTTGGGGGCGTCCTGCGCAGAGTAAAATTCCGATGCTGACCAACCCGAAGCATTTGATACTAAAGGCATCCCACCCCAGTCCGTTGTCGGCCTTCAGGGGATTTTTCGGATGCAGGCATTTCAGCCAGGCCAATGATTTCCTGAAGAGCCATGGCGTGGAACCAATAGACTGGCAAATTGAAAATATCTGATAAAACTGCTGCAAATATCTGATATAACCAGATGCGAACAGGGAGGAAAGATGTCTGATAAAATATGGAGTTCCAAAAAGGATTTTCAGGAGCTTCTGTTATCCATTGTGGAGCCGCTGAAACCTTATTACAGTGAAGAAAAAGCCCGGTTGTTACTTGGCGTTACGGCAACGAACTACGACAGGAAAGCGGAAACTATGGAGGCCTTTTCCAGACCATTGTGGGGACTGGTGCCTTTTTGGGCAGGAGGAGGTACGGAAGCTGGGTTTGAAGAAATCTACAGATTAGGACTGGTGGCCGGAACCGATCCTACAGGAGACGAATTTTGGGGTGGTTTTCATGCTTTTGACCAGAAATTCGTGGAGATGGCGGCTATTTCCTATGGTCTGATATTAACGCCCGGGAAGCTGTGGGATCCTCTTTCCGACAGGGAAAAGGAACGGCTTGCGGACTGGCTGTACGGCATCAATCAATATGAGCTTCCGGTCTGCAACTGGATCCTTTTTGCTGTGCTTGTGAATGTGGCGCTGATGAAGCTGGGAAGAAAATATGATGCTGGGAAGCTTGAAAAGTATCTGCAGGGTGTGGAGGAATTTTATCTGGGAGACGGATGGTATCAGGATGGGGATTCCGGGCAGAAGGATTATTATGTTTCTTTTGCCATACATTTTTACTGCCTTTTTTATGCGCGGGTCATGGGAGAAGAGGATCCGGAAAGATGCCGAATCTACAAGGAACGCGCCATGCTTTTTGGAAAAACCTTCATTTACTGGTTTGATGAAGACGGGGCGGCGCTGCCCTTCGGCAGATCCCTTACCTATCGTTTTGCCCAGGTGAGCTTCTGGTCTGCCTGCCTGATGGTGGGGGTGTATCCGTATCCTGTGGAGGTCATTAAGGGGCTTATTGTGCGCCATATGCAAGATTGGCTGAAAAAGCCTGTTTTTGACAGAAATCATATTTTAACGATTGGATATGCATATCCGGATTTGGTGATGGGAGAGCGTTATAATGGTCCGGGATCGCCTTATTGGAGTTTGAAAACCTTTGCTTTTTTGATGCTGCCGGATGATCATATCTTCTGGAGTGCAAAGCCGGCGCCTATGCCTGCGCTGGAAAAGGTAAAGCTTATTCCTTATGCAGATATGCTTATGTCAGTTTATGATGGCCATAATACCGCCTATGTGCCCGGCAGATACAGTCCGGCGGGCCATGGGCAGAGTCAGGCTAAATACGGGAAATTTGCTTATGATACGAGATTCGGGTTTCATGTGGCGCGTTCGTGTTTTGAACTGCATGAGGCGGCACCGGACAGTATGCTGGCCTTCTGCATTAACGGCTATACCTATGTGCGGAGAATATGTGAGGATTTCACCGTTTCTGAGGATAAAGTGATTTCCAGTTGGTCCCCGTATCCGGATATCCAGGTGGAAACCACGGTGATTCCGGAAAGCTGGGGACACCGGAGAATCCACAGGATTGTTAGTAATGTGGAATGTGAAGCCTATGACTGTGGCTTCGGCATTGCGTCAGATCCGGACGACGGTTATGAAGCCGGGACGGAGGAAGGGGCCGCATGGGCCAAAAACCGTTATGCATCCTGTGAGGTGACGGGAGAATATATGGATGATGCAGGGGAATGGCTTTTGGAGCCGGGCGTTGTTATTGACGCGGATCCCAATACCAATCTGCTTTATCCCAAGGCAGTGATTCCTGCAGTAAAATACAGGATTATGGAAGGGGTAACGGTAATAGAAACCTGCGTAAGGGCACAATGGAACCGACTGGATTATTGGAAGGCCTTGACAAATAGAATATGACAGTCTATAGTGTTCCTGTAAGGAACTACTAAAGAAGGGGCGGGAAAGAGGATACTTATGGATGAGATGAGTTTTATCGAAAAGCTGATGGTATTCGGTCTGACGAGGCAGGAGGCTTCTATTTATCTGTGTCTGTACAGAAATGGTATATTGACAGGCTATGAGGCGGCGAAGCTCACCGGGATTTCCCGTTCCAATGTCTATAATGCGCTGGCCGGGCTGGCTGAAAAGGGCGCCGCTTATCTTCTGGAAGGAAACAGCAGTAAATACATGGCTGTGCCGGTGGAAGAATTCTGCGATAATAAACTGCGTATGATGGAAAATACTAAGAAGTGGCTGAAGGAGAATATGCCTGCGGCCGATGAGCCAAGCGACGGCTACATCACTATTGTGGGAGAGCAGCAGATCCTGGACAAAATGCATCATATGATGGAGCAGGCGGAAAAAAGAATTTACCTTTCGGCATCCGGGGCCAGGCTTTCCGGGATGGAAAGCGATATTGCAGCGTTGCTGCAGCGCAGGATTAAGGTGGTCCTGCTCACGGATAAGGTGCCTGAGAAGCTGAAGGGCGCGGTCAGCTATAAAACAGAGGGAAAGGAAGAACAGGTGCGCCTGATTTCCGATTCCAGGTATGTGTTGACGGGGGAACTGACCGGCAGTCCCAGGGACATCTGCCTCTATTCCGGGCAGAGGGTATTTGTGGATGCGCTGAAGGAAGCGATGCGCAATGAGATAAAGCTGATTGAACTTACCGGAAAGAAAAAGAAAGCAAAAGGAGAAGCATAAAATGAACAAAGTACCATTCGTAACGAAAGCACAGGTGGAGGAGATTGCAAAAACTTATCCCACCCCCTTTCATATATACGATGAGAAAGGAATCCGTGAAAATGCCGCAAGGCTGAAAGAGGCATTCTCATGGAACAAAGGATATAAAGAATTTTTCGCGGTAAAAGCCACGCCCAATCCGTTTCTGATAGATATTTTAAGAGATTATGGCTGCGGCTGTGACTGTTCTTCCCTGACGGAGCTGATGCTGAGCGAAGCGATGGGGGTGACCGGTGAAAATATCATGTTTTCCTCCAATGATACGCCTGCGGAGGAGTTCGCCTATGCCGCTAAGCTGGGCGCTACCATCAATCTGGATGATATTACGCATATAGAATTTCTGGAGGATATTTTGGGCAGACTTCCGGAAATGATGAGCTGCCGTTATAACCCGGGCGGTGTTTTTAAAATAAGCAACAGTATCATGGATAATCCGGGAGATGCGAAATACGGTTTTACCACGGAGCAGATGTTTGAAGGCTTCCGTATGCTGAAGGAAAAAGGCGTGAAGCATTTCGGAATCCATGCTTTTCTTGCAAGCAATACGGTGACGAATGAATATTATCCCATGCTGGCAAAGGAAATGTTTGAGCTGGCAGTCAGGCTGGAGAAGGAAACCGGCGCGGATATTCGTTTTATTAATCTGTCCGGAGGGATAGGGATCCCTTATCTTCCTGAACAGGCTGAAAATGATATTCTGGCCATTGGAGAAGGTGTGAGAAAGGTATTTGAAGAGGTTCTTGTGCCTGCTGGGATGGGAGATGTGGCTATTTATACGGAGCTGGGAAGATTTATGATGGCGCCTTACGGACATCTGGTAACGCAGGCGATCCATGAAAAGCATACACACAAGGAATATATCGGCTGTGACGCCTGTGCCGTAAATCTCATGCGCCCTGCCATGTACGGCGCATATCACCATATTACGGTACTTGGAAAAGAAGACCTTCCCTGTGACTGCAAATATGATGTGACGGGGTCGCTTTGTGAAAATAATGATAAATTTGCCATAGACAGAATGCTTCCCAGGATTGATATGGGAGATTACCTTGTAATCCATGATACGGGGGCCCATGGTTTTGCCATGGGATATAATTATAACGGCAAGCTGAAATCCGCGGAGCTGCTTCTGAAGGAAAACGGAGAGGTACAGCTGATACGGAGAGCGGAGACGCCAAAGGATTATTTTGCTACCTTTGACTGTTTTGATATTTATAAGAAATTTGATTTTCAGGAATAAAACTCTTGTCATAAATGGCCAGATATGGTATTATAAATTTCGGCTGAATTGGAATTCCAATCAGCCGATGCGCCGGCGTGTCGGAATGGCAGACGAGGCAGACTCAAAATCTGTTGTGGGCAACCACGTGCGGGTTCAAGTCCCGCCGCCGGCAGTGTATAAAAAGCCGGAACCATGTAAAACCAATGGTTCCGGTTTTTTTGTACGTAAATATTTTTTATTCAGGATTACTATTCTAACGAGTGGGCAATATGTTAATTTGCACAGACAGAGAATTTACTGCCGTTTCCACTTGTCCAGCTTATAACCAGCCTGCTCCAGGCGGCTGCGCACGCTTTCAAGAAAGTCAAGGAACGCCTCCCGCTCCTCTTTCTGGACCATGTTGGCAATACCATACATTGTCTTGCTGCCGATGTCTTCAATAGTCAATATTTCTCCATAACTGCTGTATCCCTTTTTGTAGATTAGGCAGGCCTGAACCTGCTTGGGGTTATAATATACGTTTACAACGGCATCCATATCCACGAAAAACGCGTCACTGTGCCGGGTCAGTTCGCGGTCTGTCTGCACCAGGACAATTTTGCAGTCGCTTTTTCTATATCCCAGGATATAGTAGTAGAAAGTTGTGGTATTTGTGTTGAATACAAAGCCCTTTTCAAACTTGGAACTTGTTTCTGTGGCATGGAGGATTTCATAGGTGTCCCCGTCAGCTACCGCTTCATTAAACAATTCGCGCATGCGGGTTTTCTTATTTACACAGTCTGCTGTGTCATACTCCAGTTCTTTTGGCTTTTTTGAAAATAATCCCATTTGTGTTGCCTCCTGATTCTGAATTTTTTATCTGGTTCTGCATACTTAATGCGAACATTTTCCTTCTTTTTAATTTAAATGCATATGTATGTTTTGTCAAGATATCTCATGGATACACCAAAATATATCTCTTGGATGCAGAAAAAAATAAGTCCGGCATGAATCTATCATTCCGGACTTATTTCTGTGTAAGGTCAATGAGTTAAACGGTTGTCAGGGCGGAGAACTCAGAAATTCAGGCGTTCAGCGTTGCTTCAATCAGGCTCTTGTGATTTCCCTTAGCAAGCTCAAGAACCTTTCCCATATCAAGGCCCATAGCTGCGGTGATCCGCTCTCCGTAGGCAGGATCCGCCCAGTAGCAGTGAACTGCATGGCGATATTTGATGTTTTCAGTTACAGGTTCAATGTTGCGTGCCGTGTTCTCAATGAGCAGATCTTTCTGCTCGTCTGTCATTATACGCCACAGGTCGCCGCCTGCACGGAAACAGTCATCTGTGGGATCATCCTGGGGATCATAGGCATACATTGCGCCTGCCAGATCCAACGGCGGTTCCATAACTTCCGGCTGGGCTGCCCACTCTCCCTGGCTGTTGGGCGAATAAGCCGGTAATCCTCCATAATTTCCGTCGGTGCGCATTAATCCGTCACGGTGGAAGTCATGAACTTCTGTTTTAGGGCGGTTTACAGGAATTTGATTGTAGTTAACGCCCAGGCGGTACCGCTGCGCATCACCGTAAACAAAAAGCCGGCCCTGCAGGAATTTGTCCGGGGAAAAACCGATACCGGGTACTACGTGGGCAGGGGTGAAGGCCGCCTGTTCAACTTCCGCAAAAAAGTTCTCCGGGTTTCTGTTAAGTTCCAGAACGCCGACTTCATGGAGCGGATACTCGCTATGCCTCCAGATTTTTGTGATGTCGAACGGATTTTCGTAGTGTTTGAGGGCCTGTTCTTCTGTCATGATCTGTACATACATTGTCCAGCGCGGATAATCGCCTCGTTCAATCGCTTCATACAAATCTCTGCCATGGCTTTCCCTGTCTTTGGCGATGAGGGCTTCCGCTTCCGCATCCGTAAGGTTTTTGATTCCCTGCTGGGTTTTAAAGTGGAACTTGCACCATACACGTTCATTTTTATCATTGTAGAAGGAGAAGGTATGTTCTCCATAAAAATGCATATGCCTGAAAGAAGCGGGAATACCCCGATCTGACATGACAACAGTAGTCTGGTGGAAGGTTTCCGGAAGCAGAGTCCAGAAATCCCAGTTATTTTGGGCGGAACGTATACCTGTCCGGGGATCGCGTTTTACGGCACGGTTCAAATCCGGGAAATTATGTACGTCACGCAGGAAGAAGGTCGGTGTATTGTTGCCTACCAAATCCCAGTTCCCCTCTTCAGTGTAGAACTTTACAGCTACACCGCGGATATCTCTTTCTGCGTCAGCGGCGCCGCGTTCACCGGCTACCGTTGAAAATCGAATAAACAAATCTGTCTTGGCCCCTGGCTGGAGAACCTTGGCTTTTGTCCATTGGGAAATGTCATGGGTAACGGTAAGCGTTCCGTAGGCTCCCCAGCCTTTAGCATGCATACGGCGTTCAGGAATGACTTCTCTGTCAAAGTGAGCCAGTTTTTCAAGCAGCCAGACATCCTGAAGCATGACTGGGCCACGGGGACCTGCTGTCAGCGAATGCTCATTTTCTGCTACCGGTGCCCCTGCCTCATTAGTCAGTTTCTTATTTTCCATAAATACACCCCTTTCTTATATTGATAATTATTATTAATATCAATTTTAGATTAGCACATATTAAATGGAGAATCAAGAAAATATTCAATAAAAATGTCATTTTTACGAAAAAAAAGTGAATGTACTGTAATTTATTGTAGAAAAAAATGGAATAAATAATTCGAATATTGTAAAAATGTAGTCTTAATGATGAAAAAACAAGCTGCATATACATAAAAAGTATTGACATATGGTAAAAAACATAATATAATGAACGATGTTCATATTGCTCTTTATATATTTAGTAGTATGTAATTTGCCGGGCTGATAAAGGAGAGGGTTACAAAATGAGAAAAATGTTGAATCTGTCTTTGCTTTATTTTATTTTAGCAATGGTATGCGGTGTTTTTTACCGTGAATTTACCAAAATTAATGGCTATGAGGGAAGGACGGCGCTGGCATTTGCGCATGTTCATTTTATGGTATTGGGAATGGCTCTGTTCCTTATATTAGCGTTGTTTGCTAAATCCGGTGGTTTAACAGAACAGCGCAGCTTCCGGATTTTCCTTGTGTTGTATAACATTGGACTTCCTCTAATGGCAGTAATGCTTATAATCCGTGGGATTATACAGGTTTTGGGCATAGTGCCTGCAAAGGGGGCGGATGCCTCCATTTCAGGTATTGCCGGGATTTCCCATATTGTGCTGGCCGTTGCACTGGGATTTTTGTTCGCAGCTTTAAAAGGCGCATTACCGGGATGGGAAAGACAACAGATGAGTAACTAATGAAGATACATAGCAGATAATGGCAGAGATATAATAAAATAGTTATCATGCTATAACGTTTATTAAGATATAAAAAAACAAATATGTGTAAATTGGGAGAAAAAATATGCCTTCGATTTATGATAAAGCTGAAATATATGATTTGGGATTTGACGAAAGAAAATGGCAGGTGGTCAGGGAGCATTGGGAGCGTCTTTTAGGCAATGCTAAGATAGATACGGTTTTAGATTGCAGCATCGGAACTGGAAATCTCACATTACAGCTGGCAGAGCTTGGGAAAAAAGTGACTGGTTCAGACTTAAATCCTGTCATGCTGAATAAATGCAGACAAAAAGCACAGGAAAAAGGGGTGTCTGTGGAACTGTTTTCATCTGATTTTCGCCGGATTAACGAAAATACAAATAAAAAATATGATTGTGTAATGAGTACCGGCAATTCGTTGCCCTATGTTCCGAATGAAGAAGTGGTTGATACCCTGCATAAAATGGATCTTCTTGTCAGGTCAGGAGGCTATATTTATATTGATACACGAAACTGGGATAAAATAATCAGGGAACATCAGCGTTTTTATTTTTATCCGCCATATTATGAAAAAGACGTGCGGATAGATTCTTTTCAGGTTTGGGATTATATTGAAGACGGGAGAATAACCTTCAATATAGTGTATTCTTTTGAAAAGGAAATGCAGATTATCCAAAGGGAAATTTTTGAAGAGACCTATTTTCCGATTAAAAGAGAAGTATTGTCCAATACGCTTGTGGAGATGGGCTATGAGATCAGGCAAATGGCAAACTTCCCCTTACAATGCAGCCTGCCCATAGATGATTTTGAATGGTACTGTATACTGGCACAGAAGAGGATGTAAGGAGAGGGATGCTTCTTGTTCCAAACGGATAAAGCAGGATGCTTTCCGGGCCGTCACATAGATGCCGCAGCGTTTATATTCCTTATCTGCGCTTTCTTCCCATAAATGGGCAACAAATTCATTCGTATAATATTTGGAATCAATTCCGAAAAAATAAGAGTAAATTTTTCTGTTGTCATATTACCGCTCTTGAAAAAACTTTAAATTATAATATGGCAGGGGCAGGGGATTGTTGCCTGTATTCATTTGTTTTCCTTGTATAATCCGTCCCTTTTTCCGTATACTGATATGGAAGGCGCTGTAATTTATATCGGAATCCTGTTAAGGCAGCCAGGCAGCAGGTGCAGGAAAGGAAGGCAGAAATGGATAAGGAAAAAAAAGAAAAGCTTGCGCAGAAGAAATCAAATGAAATGTTCAACAGCATTACGGAAAAGGTAAAGCCGGAGAACCAGAATCAGACCCACAATTCCCGCAGGGAGGGAATGGGGCCGAATACAAAGCGTAAACCAAACTAAGCATCCGTAACAGGGTGCTTTTTTTCTGCCTGTTTTTGTGTTATGCACTGCATCAGAGTTGTGAGCGGTTCGGAGAGATATTTATCCTTATGGAAGACAAGCAGCAGCTGGTTGATCAATTCCATATCCGTGATATCCAGTACGGCCAGTTCGCCCTTATCCAGGGCGTTTTCCACAAGGATATCCGGCAGTACGGCAATGCCAAGCCCTGCTTTGGCAGCCTCGATGAGAGCCGGTGAATTGACGCTGGTCCAGGCTGGATGGGCCGTAAGGCCATGCAGGTAGAGTGCGCTGTCAAGGGCATCCCGGATAGCGCTTCCTTTTTCCCGCAGAAGAAGTTTTTCCTGGCAAAGTGCGGAAAGCGTCAGCGGTTGTTTGCTGCAGCGATAGCCCGGGGAGCAGACGGCCTTCAGCGGATAGGAAGAAAAGGGGATGCTGACATAGGGCCCCTGGGGAGGGAGACCTTCAATCAGCGCAAAATCCGCTTCTCCCGCCTGTAAAACGAGAAGGGCATTTGCGGCGCTGACCACGTCTACGGATATGGAGATATCCGGGTGGGTAAGTGAAAAAGACCGGAGCGCGCAGGGCAGATAGTAGGTGGCAATGGTGATGCTGGAAACCAGATGGACAGGTGCGTGCTGTTCCAGGTGCCTCATCCTTTTTTCCAGAGCATTACAGGCGGCGAGAACAGGCAGGGTTTCCCGGAGGAGGAGACTTCCTGCCTCCGTCAGCCTTACACTTTTAGAAAGTCTGTCAAAAAGAACGGTTCCGCTTTCTTCCTCCAGCTCCCGCACGGCGTGGGATATGGCAGACTGGGTGATATACAGAACCCGGGCAGCTTTGGTAAAGCTTCCGGTTTCCGCGATGGTTTTCAGTATTTCCATGTGCCTGATTGTCATATTAAAGCCTTCCTTAATTTTTTACCATGAATAAAAGTAATTGATCTGATTAAAATATATCATTTTATTAATGAGGTTACAAGCGATATAATAGGCGGATGGGAGGAATTAATCATGCGTGGTAAAAAAGGAAGTTTGTGCCTGTGGCTGCTGGGAATCCATATGTTTATCAGTGCGTTTACATTTGGAGGCGGCTATGTTGTGGTGCCTATGGTAAGGAAATATTTTGTGCTGCACAAGAAATTATTCGGAGAAGACGAATTGATGGAAATGGCGGCAGTGTCACAGTCTGTTCCGGGAGCAATAGCCGTGAACCTTGCGGCGGTAACAGGATACCGGGCCGCGGGGGTTTTAGGTGCGATCACCAGTGCAACGGCTTCCGTGCTGCCGCCTTTTCTGATTATGGCGGTGATTTCCCGCAGCTATGAGGCATTTATTGCCAATCAGGCAATGGCGGCGGTACTGAAGGGGATGCAGGCCGGGGCGGCGGTACTGATAGCGGAAACGGCGGTGGATATGTGCAGGACTGTATGGAAGGAGCGCACCCTTTTGTTTGATCTTATGATACCAGGGATTTTCGCGGCCTGTTTTATCGGAAAATGGAACGCGGCGCTGGTCCTGATTTTATGCGCAGGTCTGTGTATACTGCGGGCCTGGCTGCGCCGTGAAAAAGCGGAAGTTACGGTTGCGGAAGTAAAAACAGGGGAAAGGGGGGAGCAGTGATGGATTTGGCGTTGAAGCTGTTTTTGGCATTTTTGCAGATAGGGGCTTTCAGTATTGGAGGAGGCTATGCCGTTATCGGGCTGATTCAGGAACAGGTAGTCAGAAAATACGGCTGGCTGACGGAACAGACGTTTACGGATATCGTTACGATTTCACAGATGACACCAGGGCCTCTGGCGGTGAATGCATCCACCTTTGCAGGCTTTCGGACAGACGGCATTGCCGGGGCTGCTGCGGCCACGGTGGGCTGTGTGGCGGGAGGAATCCTTTTTTCCCTCTTATTATACCGTTTCTTTCAGAAAAACCGCAGTTCCTATTATATGTCTGAGCTTCTGAAGGGATTGAAAGCGGCTTCCTGCGGATTGATTCTATCAGCTGCCGGCACAATTATCCTGCTCACTTTTTTCGGAAGCTCACAGCCGGATACGGTAACCCTGGCGGATGCCGATTGGCGGAGTATTTCCCTTTTCCTGGCGGCTTTACTGCTGCCTAAAATAATCATGCCGCTTTTTCCTAAGACAAGAGGAAAGAAGCTGGGGCCGATTGCGTTGATGCTTCTTACCGGAGCCGCAGGCTATTTCCTTTATTCCTGAACAGCGGCGTGCAGCATCCGGAGCAAAAGGCTATTCCACCTGGATGGAAATTTCAATTACATAATTTTCGGCCTGTCCGGTTGCAAGATAGTTAAGCAGCTCATGTTCATATGCGTTGCCGGTTATGGAGCAGCCGGATTCTTTTATGTAGGCCTTCAGCATTTGGTAGGATTTTGCAATAGTTTCATAGGAGCCCTTATGATTTATAAGCGCATAGGTACCGGCAGGCTTGATAAAAAGCAGAGGATCGGGGACCGGGGAAGAAATCCGGCGGCAGTAATAATCTTCCTGAAAACTGTCCCGGCACAGATTATCCTTCAGGATGATGGTACCCAGCGGAAATTCTTCTCCGGCCATATTTTCATGAAAATAATTCAAAAGGCGCACTACGGTGGCTGAAATGTTGCTTTCGTAATTGTCGGAATCGGTGGAAAAGGGCATGGCGATAAAATATTCCTCCGGGCTTTCCCGCAGATAAGGTTTATTATATTCAAGCTGCAGAGCCTGCCGTGTCAGAGCCATCGTATTGCTCATCTGGCGGTGGATATGCGCAAGCCTGTTCATTTCCCGGGTGAGAAGCTTGTCATTTTCTTCCAGAAGCTCCAGAAATGCTTCCGGGTTCCTTTCAGTAATATATTTCCGGATTTCTTTGAGCGGCGTTCCGCATTCCTTCAGCATGGAGATAACATCAAATAAGTACAGCTGATTTGCCGAATAATAGCGGTAGCCGTTATCCTGAATAATTTCCGGCTTCAGAAGTCCTATCTCGTCATAGTAAAAAAGCGTATCCTTGCGTACGTTACAAAGCTTTGCGAATTCACCGGTGGTAAAAAGCGGTTTTGCATTGTTATTCATTTGAAATTCCCTCTTTGGACAGTTTCTGAATTTAATAAAAAAGTTGACTATGGGGTTACTCCATACATTATAGTAGGCTTTTGCGGGGCTGGCAAGTATAAAGGACTGACAGCCGCCCGAAAGGAGGAAAAAAGTATGAGTCACTCAATATCACAGAAATTTAATGCAAGGACCCTGCTGGGCTTTGCTTTTCCCACGATTGTAATGATGGTATTTATGTCCCTGTATACCATGGTAGACGGTTTTTTCGTTTCCAGATATGTGGGGGCGGATGCCCTGTCCGCCATTAATATCGTTTATCCGCTCATCGGCCTGGCGGTGGGTATCGGGATTATGCTGGGAACCGGCGGCAGCGCCGTTATTGCAAGGCAGCTTGGAATCGGAGAAGGAGAGGAAGCAAGAAAAAATTTTACAAGGATACTTTTATTTGGGCTGATTGTGGGTATTTTGTTCACCGTGATCTGTACGGTGTTCCTGGAGCCGCTGTTAAAGCTGATGGGCGCAAGTGACAGGCTTATGGGCTACTGCAGGGAATACATGCTTGTGCTCCTGCCTTTTATGGCGCCGCAGCTTCTGCAGACCACGCTGGGCGTTTTGTTTGTAACGGCGGGAAAACCCAATCTGGGGCTGGGGCTGACGATTCTTTCCGGCCTGGCCAACATGGTACTGGATTATGTCTTTATCGCGGTTTTCGGCTGGGGGATTGCGGGCGCGGCATGGGCGACTGCGGTTGGATATTCCATAGTTCCTGTTTTCGCACTTTTTTATTTCTGGAAACCAAGAACGGAGCTTTATTTTGTAAAGGCGGCCTTGCGGGCGGACGTGCTGGTGGAAAGCTGTCTGAACGGCTCTTCGGAAATGGTGAGCAACCTGGCGGCAAGTGTGATTACCTGGCTGATGAATCTGCTCATGATGCATTTCGCAGGAGAGGACGGCGTGGCGGCGGTTACGGTGGTTTTGTATACCCAGTTTTTCTTTACGGCGGTATTCCTGGGATTTTCCAACGGTGTGGCGCCGGTTATCAGTTATAATTACGGCAGCAGGAATAAGGAGCAGCTGCATATGGTGTTTGGTATCTGTATGAGGAGCATGGCTTTTTGTTCCCTTTTGATGACAGGCGCGGCAATCGTGCTGGCAAAGCCTCTTATCGGCCTGTTTCTGCCTGACGGAACTGCGGCCAATGAGCTGACCTATCATGGCTATCTCATATATTCCGTCAACTACCTGTTTGCCGGTATGAATATTTTTATTTCTTCGCTGTTTACGGCACTGTCAAATGGAAAGGTTTCTGCCATGATTTCCATGATCAGGACCTTTGGGTTTACGGTAGCGGGAATTCTGCTGTTTTCCTGGATCTGGCAGATGAACGGACTGTGGCTGGCGGTTCCGGCCGCCGAATGCGCGACGCTGGTCCTGGCACTGTTTCAGGTGAAAAAATACAAAAAGGTCTATGAATATTAAAAAAATCTTAAATAGGAAAAGCTATTGTAGTATGCTATAATGTCGTAGACAGATGAAAAAGCGCTGCCGGAGGGCGGCAGAAGAGAGGAACGCATGGGAACTCAGGCCAGGCCTGTTATACAGGTTAAGAATTTATATAAGGTTTACCGTGTGGGAGACAGCCATGTGCGCGCCCTGGACGGAGTGAATCTGGAGATTTACAAAGGAGAGTTCTGCTCCATCGTGGGTACCTCAGGCTCCGGTAAGTCAACGCTTTTGAACATGCTTGCCGGTCTGGAGAAGCCGACGAAGGGTGAGATTATCATTGCCGGGGAGCACATGGAAAATAAGACGGAGAACCAGCTGGTAAAGTTCCGCAGGGAGCATATCGGTTTCATTTTCCAGTCCTTTAATCTGATGGGAACCATGAATGCGGTGGAAAATGTGGCGCTTCCCCTGACCTTTCAGGGCGTGGACAAGGATATCCGTATGAAAAGGGCCTCCAGGGTTCTGGATATGGTAGGGCTGAAGGAGCATAAGAAGCATAAGCCCACACAGATGTCCGGCGGCCAGCAGCAGCGCGTGGGCGTGGCCAGGGCGCTGGTGGTGAATCCGGAGATTATTTTTGCGGACGAGCCTACTGGAAACCTGGATTCCAATACCTCAAGAGAGGTGATGGAGCTGATGCAGAAGGTTGTCAGGGAACAGAAGCAGACGCTGGTTATGGTAACTCATGATAACTATCTGGCCGGCTTTGCCGACAGGATTTTTCATATTATTGACGGGAAGATCGTTAAGATAGAGGACAACCGGAATAAAGCGGAGGAACCTGCCGCACAGAAAGCTTAAGAAATACAAGAGGGGAAGAAAATGAACAGAAGAAAAAAAATCATCAGTATCATCAGTTTAACATGCGCCATTATGGTATTTTCAATGCTTATTCCTGCTTCTAACGGTTTGGGAGAAGTGTACGCCACTTCCACAAGCGGCAATACCATTGACCGTTCCTCGCCGAATGTAATTACCGATGACGACCGGGCGGATGCGGATGCGCAGCTGAAGGCGCATATGGACAGCATACTGAAAAGGACGAATCCTGATGAATACACGCTGAAAAAGCTGAACGATACCTTTTACAGCGCCGTATATTACATTGCCAATACGGAAATGAGCGTCAGTGAGCTGTGGGCTTACGTCGGTGAGATGAAGGCCAAACTGGACGCTGTTGTGCCGGATGTGTCCGTGACCAAGCCCACGACGGAATTTTTGCAGGTGGGGAATAACTGGGAGACTCCTTCCGTAAGCTATGGGCAGCAGGTTTCCATTGTCCTTCCCATCATTAACCTGGGCAGCGAGGAACTGACGGATCTGGTGGTCAGCCCTGTGGTTTCCAACGATGTCAAGGAATGGCCGTTTGAGCCTGATACCACCGGCTACGGGCAGTCCTTTGCCGAAATACCCGGGAATCCTTTCGGGGGAAATTATGAAGCAGGTATGTTTGCAAGAAGGGAACTGACCTTTCAGTTTTCAGTACGGGAAGATGTGATGACAGGCTATTATCCTCTGAAATTTCAGGTATGGTATACCAAGGCCGGAGTCAGATGCGAAGAGCCTGTGGAGCTTAATGTTTATGTATATACCCAGGGAAAGCCCGGAGCAGGCCATATCGGCGGCGATGACGGCGCTGTGGAATCCAAGCCCCGGATCATTGTGACCGGCTTTGAAACGAACCCCAAGGAAGTTTACGCGGGTGACACCTTCCTGGTGACAATCCACGTAAAGAATACCTCTAAGGATAAAGCTGTCAATAATGTGCTTTTTGACATGCAGGCGGTGGAGAGCGGCACAGAGGCCAATACCACCTATGCCGTATTTCTTCCCACCTCCGGTTCCAGTTCCGTATATACGGATTCCATCGGCCCCGGCAATGAATTTGATATTAATATTGAGATGACGGCAAAGACGGATCTTACACAGAAGCCCTACGTTATTACGGTTAAGATGAAATATGATGCGGGCAAGGATATTGACCTTACGGATGAAGCAAAGGTTTCCGTACCTGTACTGCAGGAGGCAAAATACGACACGAGCACGATTGAAGCCATGCCGGCCAGCATTTCCGTGGGCAATCAGTCCAATGTTATGTTCAGTATTTATAACACGGGCAAGACAACCTTTTATAACCTTCAGGTAAAATACGAAGGGGATTCCATAGAAGGCGGGGACACCTTCTTAGGTACTCTGAAGCCGGGCGAAACAGGAAACGTGGACTCCATGCTGACTGCGGTGGCGCCTACGGCGGATGACGGAACAATTATTGCAAGGGTTTCCTTTGAAAATGAATCCGGGCAGGAAGTCAGCTTCGTACGGGAATTTACCATTGATGTATATGAAGAAACCTTTGATGAACCCATGATGCCGGAAATGCCTGAGGAGAATGGGCAGAAGGGAGTCAGCCTGCCGGTTATCATTGGAATTGTAGCTGCGGCTGCTGTAATCGTACTGATTGTCGTAATTACTGTCATAAGAAAGAAAAAGAAAAAAGCGGCTGCCCTGAAACTGGAAGAGGAGTTACTGGACACAAAAGATGAAGACTAACTGAAAGCAGGTACAGATATGAAATTTTTGGATTTGCTGCGGCTTAGCAGCAGCAGCCTGTGGAAGAGAAAGGTGCGTACCCTGCTGACCGTCCTGGGAGTAACCATCGGCGTGGCCTCTATTGTGGTAATGGTTTCACTGGGACTTGGCCTGAATAAGTCTTCTATGGAGGAAATGGAGTCCTATGGCAGCCTTACAGCGGTGACGGTGAATATGGCCGGCGGCAATGGATTTTATTCCTCCGGGATGGCGATTGCCGAAAGCACCTCCTCTTCGGAGAAGGAGAAGGAAGAGAAGCGGCTGGATGACGAGCTGGTGGAGACCCTTAAGGCGCTTCCCCATGTGAATCTGGTATCGCCGGTCCTGAATGTGGATGTGATAGCCAAGAGCGGGATTTACGAAGGAAATTTCAGGGTGCAGGGAATGACGGCAGAAGCCTTTGAAGCAATGAAAATCCCGCTGGGAGAAGGAAACTTTCCTCAGAAGGATGCGGAAAAGCTTGAATTTTTTTATGGAAATATGGTTCTGCAGAGTTTTTCCAACTCCCGGACAGGAAGCTATCCCTATTATGAAAAGGGAGAGCTGCCGCCGGTAGATTTAATGAAGGATCCGATATTCGTTATTTTTGACACCAATGCCTATTACAACAGCAAATACAGCAGCACTCAGGGGAGCTCGGCAAGCGTCAAGACGCCGCCGCCGAAAAAGTATTTGATTAGCACCTGTGGTATGGTGGAAGGCGGGCCGGAGGACTGGAGCAGATACAGCTATGAGGTTTACTGTGACATAGACGCCCTGAAAACAGAACTGAAGCGCATTTTCAAGAATAAGGCTATTCCCGGCCAGCCAACAACGAAGTCAGGAAAGCCTTATAAAGAGATTTATTACAGTCAGATTTACGTGGATGTGGATGATATGGAAAATGTGTCTGAGGTCCAGAGCGCCATCAACGCAATGGGATATCAGGCATCCAGCAACGCGGAATGGGTACAGGCAATGCAGACGCAGTATGGCTATGTGCAGCTTGTGCTGGGCGGCATCGGCGCGGTATCCCTTTTGGTAGCGGCTATCGGTATTACCAACACCATGATGATGTCCATTTATGAACGTACCAAGGAAATCGGCATTATGAAGGTGCTGGGCTGTGATCTGCGGAATATCCAGATGATGTTTTTGATGGAAGCCGGATTCATCGGCCTGATTGGCGGACTTGTGGGGCTGGTGTTCAGTTTTGGGGTATCCATTGTGATTAACAAGATTGTAGCATCTATGGGGAATATGATGACGCTGTCCTATATCCCTCCATGGCTGGCACTGCTATCCCTTGTATTCGCGATTCTGGTTGGCATGGTGGCAGGCTTCTTCCCGTCTCTTCGGGCTATGCGGCTGAGTCCCCTGGCGGCTATCAGGAATGAATAGAAGAGCAGTAAAGAAGTAATAAATACAAGGCGGAGAATAAAAAGAACAGATTAAGAAACGTGGATAAAAACACGGATTAAAAAAAATAAAAAACAGCTATAAAAACTCCTGCACGCTTTCTTCCACGGAACAGCGGCAGGAGTTTTTTTGTCTGATATGTATTTAAGTGCCTTATTTCCAGATGAATCCTTTTGTCAGGAATTCAGCAGGGCAGCTGTAACACAGTTGGCAAAAAGCTGTGCGCCGGGAAGATTGGGATGAACGCCGTCACTGGTAAAAACGGACAGGTTCTCATAGGTAATGCCACAGTTATATACATCAATAACAGAAGCGCCGTATGCGGAAGCGATGGCTTTGATCTGTTTATTGAAGTCCATCAGCGTATTTCCATTCCTGTTAACGGGCGTGTTGTTCTTATCCCTGAGCCCCGGGTCACGGGCAAACAGTGTACAGCAGTAAACTGCAGCGTTCGGATACAGCGCTTTAATTTTCTGGAGCATCAGCTCATAGGCGCTGCTGAAGGTGGCAGGTATGCCTTCTGCCTGAATGGAAGGGGACTGGAAGGTGCCAAGGGGGATATCACGGGCAAAATCATTTACTCCCATATAAATAATTATCACATCAGGAGCAGAACCGTCGATATCACGCAGATCCATAATTCTTCGGAAACTGCAGCCGGGAGCAGAACCGTCTGTGGCTACGGAGCTGCCGGTTACATTGGTATTGGCTGAGGATGCATTCGTACATAAGCGCATCCCGGTAGCATTCAGAACCTGATACCACCAGGTCCCTTCTACCATGGGTATACCGCTGTTGCCCGGATAGAAGATGTTATAATCCCTTGGAATATAATCATTGAAGGTAGACAGGCTGTCTCCCAAAATAGAGAGCTTAAGCCCCGTATATTTTGTGGGAACATTGGAGGACTCTACTGTTTTGAGCGGGGGATTTACGGCTGCGTCCACAGACAGCGTATTCTGTGGCAGCGTAAAAATAAGAGAAGCAGCAAGTGAAAGGGCTGCGAATCTGATTCCTTTTTTCATGTCAAAAAACTCCTTTTCTCTTTTGTCTTCCATTAAAGAAGTTAGCACAGGGAAAAGGAGTTTGTCAAGTTCTTACGCAGGTATGATATCAATATAATAAAGCGTGGGTAATGTAGTCGCCAATCAGCTTCGCGCCCTCCGTATTGGGATGGACGCCATCACCTGTATATTGTCCCAGGGTATCGTAGGTGATACCGCAGTTATGGACGTCAATAACCGGATAATTATAGGCGGAAGCGATTGTGGCGATCTCCGCATTAAAATCGGCTATGGTATTGCCTTTTTCATTTGTGGCAGGAAATCCCTGGGGATTATCGTCCACGTCTCCCGCATTGGTTTCCAGGAGGGTGCAGAAATAAATCTGGGCATTGGGGAAGGAAGCGGCAAGCTTCTGTATCATCAGCTCGTAAGCATCACAGAAATTCGTAACCTCGCCTTCCTGCTGTGCCTCTGGCGCAGTAAAGCTTCCCAGCTCCACACTTCTCAAAAAATCATTGGTTCCCATGAAAACAATGAGAACATCCGGCGCGGGGCCATCGTCGCCGGGAGTCAGATCATTAATCCGCTTAAAGCTGCAGCCGGGAGCGCTTCCTGTGGTATCGTTGGAATCTCCCGATATGGTGGTGTTGGAGGAGGAGGCATTCGCATTCAGCTCCATGCCGGTTGCGGTAAGCACCTGAAACCACCAGGTATTCTCAACCGTTGTAATTTCTCCGTGCCCGGGATAAAAAATATTATAATCCGTAGGAATATATCCGTCAAAAGTGGAGATACTGTCCCCAAGAATGGACAGCTTCAGTCCGGTGAGATCACGGGCCTGCTGCTGCGCAGAGGGCGTTTCTTCGGGAGCCGGAGCGGTTTCGGCCTGAGAAACCATATTGTCCGGAATACTGTTTTCTTCCGATGAATAATCTGTTTGAATTTCTTCAGAGGAAGCCTCTTCCCCGGAATTCCTGCTGCAGCCTGTAAAGCTGAAGCATAAAACTGCCGTAACCAGAAGAATACAGGTTAATTTCGATTTTTTCATAAGAACTCCTAACTGTGTAATTGATATAAGTGTATGATAAATATTATAACATGATTCATGACGTTTCGGCAGAAAAATTTTTACAGAAAAATATTTTCCGGGTATTCTCTGCTGCGTGAAAGTGATACCGTAAAAAAGAATGCTATTGGATATATTTGTCGGTAAGAGTGGTATAATAATAAATGTAAGGCACCTGCACCTGACCATTATGCACAAAATATAAACTGTAAAACTGTTAAAATAACACGAAATTACCTGATTACACTTGACATCAATTGTTAAGTTTGATATGCTCAATTCAGATGAGGGACAAAAGCTGAATATTGATTGGATTGTTACTGTAAGGCAGGCAAAACCAGATTTTATAAGTTAGTCATAGTGTGTATTCCGTGTGGAGTGCAAACGGAGTGGTTAATTTATAAGATTTGGTTTTTTTTATTAAAGGCCATTTAAGCCTGTTTACAGGCAGGACAGCGGATGACAAGCCACAAGCCAGCATTAAATCCAGAATCCCCAAAGCAGAGGACAGGTATGATAATCGGGAAAATAATTAATAATAACGTCATATCCTCCTGGGACCAGGATGGCAGTGAGATTATAATTATGGGCCGTGGCCTTGGTTTTCAGAAAAAGACCGGTCAGGAAGTGGCTGAGGACGGCATTGAAAAAATATTCAGGCTGGAGAGCAAGGACGTGCGGGAACGCTTTAAGGACTTGCTTGCAAGCATGCCGTTAGAATATATTCAGGTTTCTGCGGATATCATTTCCTATGCCAGGAAGAATTTGAATACCAAGCTGAGCCAGAATGTTTATCTGACGCTTACAGACCATATTGGTTTTGCAATTGAAAGATTTAAGGACGGCATGGATTTTTCCAATGCGCTTTACCGGGAGATTAAAAGATTCTACCCGCAGGAATTTGAAATCGGGATGCATGCGCTTCTGCTGATTGAGGAACGGACGGGAATCAGGCTCCCGGATGACGAAGCAGCTTCCATTGCGATTCATCTGGTGGATGCTGAGTTTGATATCAAGGTCAGGGACACCTGGGCCATGACAAACATGATTCAGAGCATGATGGAGCTTCTGGAGAATAATCTGAAGCTGCCGCCCGAGGATTCCCTGTACCGTGACAGACTGGCGTCCAATCTTAAATTTCTGGCACACCGGATGCTGCTCCTGCCGCCGGCGGAAGGCCGTGAGGATATCGTGTTCAGCAATTTTGTAAAGAATCATTGCGCAGGGGATTATGCCCTGGCGGAAAAAGTAAAAAAACATGTGAAAGAGCAGTATGGCTGCGATATGACCGAGGAAGAGCAGATTTATCTGGCCCTTCAGTTGAAACAGGCCGGCGGCTTTACCGATACAATACAGACAAAAGGAAAACAGGAATCATAAAAGAAGGGAAGGAATAGAAAAATGGGATTATTTGATGCTTTTAAGAAAAAAGGAATTATGCTCGGAGCGCCGATGGCCGGAGAATGTGTGCCGTTAAAAAATGTAAACGACCCCACCTTCAGTGAAGAAATTCTCGGTAAGGGAATTGCCATTGTCCCAGCGGAAGGAAAGGTTTACGCGCCTGCCGACGGTGAAATCAGCACGGTATTCCCTACAGGGCATGCGTTGGGGCTTACCACGGAGGATGGAATTGAGCTGCTGATTCATATCGGACTGGATACGGTCCAGCTGAACGGACAGCATTTTACCATTAAAACCGAAGCCGGCAAAAAGGTGAAAAAGGGAGACCTGCTGGTAGAGGCTGACCTGGAGAAGATTAAAGAGGCCGGATACGATGTTATTACTCCCATGATTGTCTGCAACACCACGGATTTTGCTTCCGTAGAGGGAAAGACCGGCATAGCCGTAAAGCCGGGGGATGACTGTCTGGAAATTAAAAAATAACTGAATTTTATCTGGGAGGAATCGTAATGATTAAATGTTCCGGTAAGAGCGTATTAAAGGGAATTGCCATTGGCAGAATATATCTGTATAAAAAACAGGAATATGTCCTGAAGCAGGAAACCATTGAAAATCCTGAAGCGGAAATCGAAAGAATGGAGAAGGCGAAGGAAACCGCAACCGAACAGCTGGAGGAGCTTTATCAGAAGGCCCTGAAGGAAGCGGGAGAAGAGCAGGCCATGATTTTCGATGTGCACAAGATGATGCTGGATGACGCCGATTATCTGGATTCCATCCGCGGCCTGATTCGGGATGAAAAAATGAATGCGGAATTTGCCGTGAATCTCACAGGTGAAAATTTTGCTGGTATTTTTGCAAGCATGGATGATGAATATATGAAAGCGCGTTCTGCGGATGTGCTGGATATTTCCAAGAGACTTATCCGCATCCTGGCGGGTGTGGGAGAAGAAGGCATCGCTTCCGAGGAACCGGTGGTTCTGCTGGCGGATGATTTATCCCCCAGTGAAACAGTGCAGATGGATAAGAGCAAAATTCTTGCCATCGTAACCAAACACGGCTCCACCAACTCCCATACGGCTATTCTGGCCAGGTCCATGAATATTCCGGCGCTGGTACAGACGGATGTGGCCCTGCTGGAAGAATACAGCGGAGCAAAGGCAGTGGTGGACGGCTTCAGCGGAACCTTCATCATCAATCCGGAAGAGGATGTGCTGGAAAAATCCGTACAGAAGAAGATGGAATATGAAAAGGAGCGTACCGCGCTTCAGGAATTAAAGGGAAAAGACAACGTAACCACCGACGGACGCAGAATCAATCTGTATGCCAATATAGGAAATGTATCCGATGTGGATAAGGTGCTGGATTCGGATGCGGGTGGAATCGGACTTTTCAGAAGTGAATTCATTTATCTGGGAAGAGAAGATTATCCCACTGAGGAAGAACAGTTCGTTATATATAAGGAAGTTCTTTCCAGAATGCAGGGCAAAAAGGTAATTATCAGAACGCTGGATATCGGCGCTGATAAACAGGTAGACTATTTTAAGCTGCCCCACGAGGAAAATCCGGCTATGGGCTACCGGGCCATCCGGATCTGCCTTGACAGGCCGGAGGTATTCAAAACACAGCTGCGTGCGATATACAGGGCATCCGCCTTCGGAACCGCGGCAATCATGTTCCCCATGATTATTTCTGTAAAGGAAATCAGGAAAATCAAGGAAATCGTGGAAGAGGTAAAAACAGAACTTACCAAAGAAGGCATCAGCTTTAACCGTGTAGAACTGGGAATCATGGTGGAAACGCCTGCCGCCGCCGTAATCAGCGATGAGCTGGCAAAGGAAGTGGAATTTTTCAGTATCGGCACCAATGACCTCACCCAGTATACGCTTGCCATAGACAGGCAGAATCAGAATCTTGACAATTTTTACGATTCCCATCACGAAGCCATCCTGCGTCTGATTAAGATGACCGTGGAAAATGGCCATAAGGAAGGAATCTGGGTAGGCATCTGCGGAGAGCTTGCCAGCGATACAACGCTTACCAAGACCTTTGTGGATATGGGAGTGGATGAATTATCCGTATCCCCCACCTATGTGCTCAGTGTCAGAAAGGCCGTCAGGGATATCTGAGAGGTAATTTATTAAATGGTATCTGCCCGGCCTGCCATGAGCGGGACGCGGTAAGAATAGATATGAAAAACAGAAGGGAGACAGCAACATGAAAGAATTCGAGTATACAATCACAGACGAACTGGGAATCCATGCCAGACCGGCAGGACTTCTTGTGAAGAAGGCCGCGGAGTTTGCCAGTACGGTATCCGTTGATAACGGAACCAAAAAAGGAGACGCAAAGAAAATCATGTCTCTGATGATGATGGCCGTTAAGCAGGGCCAGACCGTGAAATTTACCATAGAAGGTCCGGATGAAGACGCAGCTGCACAGGCGCTGGAAGCATTCATGAAGGAAAATCTGTAACTGAAGCTGTATTCCAAAGGAAGGAGAATTCCTTTTGAATAAAACAAGCTCCGTAGCTAGGGCGGGGCAAAAAAAAGAAGGGGGCATTTTTAATTATGATGAAGTATTTGCAGAAACTGGGTAAATCCCTGATGCTGCCGGTTGCTTGTCTGCCGGTATGCGGTATCCTGATGGGCATCGGATACATCCTTGCACCTGCGGCTATGGCCGGTGAAGTAGCCGGTTTTACGGCAGGAGGCTTCGCTTATACACTTGGTCTGTTCATGATCAAGGCAGGCGGCGCCCTGATCGACAATATGGCATGGCTGTTTGCAATTGGTGTTGCAATCGGTATGTCTGATGACAATGACGGCACAGCAGCCCTGGCTGGTCTGGTTGCCATGTTACTGTTCCAGAACCTGCTCAGCTCCGGCGTTGTTTCCGCATTGACCGGTAAAGAAGCTGCTGCTGCGTTCGGCAAAATCAATAACCAGTTTATCGGTATCCTGGCCGGTATCATTGGTGCGGTTTGCTACAATAAATTCAAAAATACCAAGCTTCCCGATGCGCTGTCATTCTTCAGCGGCAAACGTGCCGTTGCTATTGTAACAGCACTGGTATCCCTGGTATTCACAGGTATCCTGTTCTTCGTATGGCCGGTTCTTTACGGAGCACTGGTTGCAGTAGGCGAAGCTATTTCCGGACTCGGCCCGATCGGCGTAGGTATCTACACCTTCCTGAACCGTCTGTTAATCCCTGTAGGTCTGCACCATGCACTGAACTCCGTATTCTGGTTCGACGTTGCGGGAATCAACGACCTTGGAAACTTCTGGGGAAATACAGGTACCTTTGGACAGACTGGTATGTACATGACAGGTTTCTTCCCGTTCATGATGCTCGGTCTTCCCGCTGCCTGTCTCGCTATGTACCATACAGCAAAAGACAACAAGAAGAAGATGGTATTCGGTCTGCTCGCATCTGCAGCATTCTGTTCCTTCTTCACAGGTGTTACAGAGCCTATCGAATTCTCCTTTATGTTCCTGGCTCCCGGCCTGTATTTAGTTCATGCTCTGCTGGCTGGTATTACAGCAGCAATTACCGTTGCACTGCCCGTAAGACTGGGCTTCTCTTTCTCCGGCGGCGCTATCGATGCTGTTCTCAGCTCCTTCCTGCCTCTTGCTGAGAATCCCTGGTTAATCATTCCGATCGCAGTTGTGGTTGGTATCATTTACTATGTGGTATTCAGATTCGTTATCACAAAATTCAATCTGAAGACTCCCGGCCGTGAAGATGATGATCTGGAAGCTGAGAAGAAAGTAACCCTCGCCAACGATGACTTCACAACGGTTGCCAAGATCGTTCTGGAAGGACTCGGCGGAAAAGAAAATGTGAAATCTCTGGATAACTGTATTACAAGACTCCGTCTTGAAATTAAAGATTATACCAAGGTTGACGATAAGAAGATTAAATCTGCAGGTGTTGCAGGCGTTATCAGGCCCAGCAAGACATCTGTTCAGGTTATTGTCGGCACCAAAGTCCAGTTCGTTGCAGATGAAATGAAGAAGCTGCTGTAAGGAACACACGGACGTTACAAGAAATTCCCACCTAGCACAGTCGGAAGCTCCGTAAAAGGAGCTTCCGAATTTGGTTATAAAGATTTTTCAGACAAATATGGTTAAAAAAAGACCAGATTGTACATAGAACAAGCTGGTGTACGGCTGTATAATAGATTATAATAAAAGTGTACATACTAAAACCAAGAAAAGGAGCAATAATTATGAAGATTATCAAAGCTAAAGATTATAAGGATATGAGTAGAAAAGCCGCCAACATTATTTCCGCACAGGTTATTATGAAACCCAACTGTGTGCTGGGACTGGCAACCGGTTCCACCCCTATCGGCACCTACCAGCAGCTGGTGGAATGGTATAACAAGGGCGATCTGGATTTTTCAGAAGTAACCTCCGTGAATCTGGATGAGTACAAGGGACTTACCAGAGATAACGACCAGAGCTATTATTACTTCATGAATGAGAACCTTTTCAAACATGTCAATATCAATAAGGAAAGAACCCACCTGCCCGACGGCACACAGCCCGATGCTGCAAAAGCCTGCGCAGACTATAACAACGTTATCGCTTCTGTAGGCGGCATTGACCTGCAGCTGCTGGGACTGGGCCACAACGGCCATATCGGCTTCAACGAGCCTTCAGACAGCTTCGAACTGGAAACACACTGCGTTGACCTGACAGAATCCACAATCAAAGCAAACCAGCGCTTCTTCGCTTCCTACGATGACGTGCCCAAACAGGCATACACCATGGGCATCAAAACCATCATGCTGGCAAAGAAAGTACTGGTAGTGGTAAGTGGAGAAGACAAAGCCGATATCGTTAAAAAAGCCTTCTTCGGCCCTGTAACCCCTCAGGTTCCCGCTTCCATACTCCAGCTCCACAGCGACGCCATCGTAGTTGCAGACGAAGCAGCACTCTCCAAAATCTGAGTACCTGAATTTTACTCCGCAAAACAAGGAGGAAAATTCCTCTGCCCGCAGAGGGGTTCGCATTTTGCTCCGCAAAACAAGGAGGAAAATTCCTCTGCTCGCAGGTAGCTCGCATTTTGCTCCGCAAAACAAGGAGGAATATATGATAATACAAAGTAAACGGGTATGGATTGCCGGACAGTTTCTTGCCATGCAGATAGAAATGCAGAACGGCAAAATTACGGACATCCTCCCCTATGGAACCAAAGCAGCGGACATAGATTACGGTGACAAACGCATTGTCCCCGGATTTATTGACGTACACACCCACGGAGCCTACGGCTTTGACACCAACGATGCAGAACCCGAAGGCCTGCGTGACTGGATGAAACGCATACCGGAAGAAGGCGTAACCGCCATCCTCCCCACCACCGTAACCCAGATGCCCGACGTACTCACCGCCGCCCTGAAAAACGTGGCAGCAGTAGTGAGCGAAGGCTACGAAGGAGCCGAAATCCTGGGCGTTCACTTTGAAGGCCCCTATCTGGACATGGAATACAAAGGAGCGCAACCGCCGGAAGCTATTGCAAAAGCCACGGTAGAACAATTCAAAATGTACCAGGAGGCCGCACAGGGACTGATTAAATACATCACCATGGCTCCTGAACACGACGAAAACTTTGCCCTCACCAGATACTGCAGAGAAACAGGCGTGGTAGTCAGCATGGGACACTCCTCCGCCACCTACGAACAAGCCATGCTGGGCATAGCCAACGGCGCAACCAGCATGACCCACGTATACAACGGCATGACACCCTACCACCACAGAAAACCCGGCCTCGTAGGCACTGCCCTCAGAGTCCGCGACATCTACGGCGAAATAATCTGTGACGGCTGCCATTCCCACCTGGCCGCCCTCAACAACTTCTTCCAGGCCAAAGGAAGAGACTACAGCATCATGATAAGCGATTCCCTACGCGCAAAACACTGCCCGCCCGGAGGTAACTACCAGCTGGGCGGCCATGACATCGAAATCGGCGAAGACGGCCTGGCAAGACTCAAAGGCACCGACACCATAGCAGGAAGCACCCTCAACATGAACAAAGGCCTCAAGATCCTGGTTGAACAAGCCATGGTTCCCTTTGACGCCGCCCTCAACTCCTGCACCATCAACCCCGCCAGATGCCTCGGTGCAGACAACCGCAAAGGCAAAATAGTAACCGGCTACGACGCAGACCTTGTCATCCTCGAAGACAACTACGACGTAACCCAAACCTACTGCAAAGGAACCCCGATGCTATAGTCATTACAATTACCCTTATTATACCTGTACCATAAAAGCACAGGTACAATAATCACAAGAAACAATAAATAAGA
>NZ_KE992748.1:45931-53927 GCF_000466465.2 Clostridium sp. KLE 1755 | reverse complement strand
CAGGCCGCTAGGGACGGCAAAATTCCGGTTCCCCGGGACAGTAAGAAATATCCACCGTTTTTTCTTATGGATCTTAAAACACCCCCACCCCATCCGGGAAGAAAGGCGGCTGGCTGCCGCAGATTTGGACGGCGGGAAGCACGGCTCCTACGCGGATGCGTTTATCCTGGTAGCTTAACCGTCACTCAAACGGATACCTGATTCCCCACTCGGCTCTCATCGCATCCATCATTTTCATCACGCGGATGGTTTCGGCATGAGGCATCTGAGGGCATTCCAGACGGCCCTCCTCCAGTGCCCTGATGCAGGCCTCCACTTCGTATTCATACCCGCTGATCTGCGGCGGACAGTCAATGTGCTTGATTTCCCTGCGATCCTGATCGTAAACAGTAAGGCTTTCAAAATTATTGATGTTTTCAACTATCATGAAACCTTTTGTCCCGTAAATGATTCCTTTCCTGTCACTCAGGGAAAGCATGGAGCTGTTGAGGACGGCAACTTTTCCATCTTCATAAATCAGCGTTGCACTGTTCTGCTCGTCCACTCCCGTATCCGTATAGGTGCAGACGGAAGAAACCTTTGCCACCTCGTCCCCGAAAATCATCAGGGCAAAATTAAGCGGATAAACGCCCACATCCAAAAGCGCGCCGCCTGCCAGCTCCGGCCTGCGCAGCCTGGGAACCTGGCTGATAACATAGCCAAGGTTGGCTGTCAGCATAGTGGGTTCACCGATGATTCCATCCGCCAGTTCCTTCCGGATGGTTTCCAGCATGGGCAGATATCTCACCCATATGGCTTCAGTAATGAATACGCCGGCCTTTTCCGCCATTTCAAGAAGCTCGCACGCCTGTGCTGCATTGGCGGTAAACGCCTTCTCACAAAGTACCGGCCTGCCATGGGCGATACAGAGCTTTGCATTTTCAAAGTGTTCGGAATGAGGCGTCGCAATGTATACCAAATCCACATTTTCATCCCGCACCAGCTCTTCATAGGAGCCATAAGCCCTTGCAAAGCCATATTCTGAAGCAAAAGCCTCCGCCTTCTCCAGGCTTCTGGAGCCTATCGCATAGCGCTCCACATTTTCCATTTCCGCAATGGTTCTTGCCATACAGGAAGCGATTCCGCCCGCTCCCATAATTGCCATTCTCAGTTTTTTCATATCATTTTCCTGCTGCGGCGCCGGCTATTCACCGGACTGCGCCGCGCATCCCTCCTTCTTTTTATGTGATATCCCTGATCCTTTCATCATATTCCGTAACGCCTTTGAAACGCCGATTCCAGGGCACTTGTCTCCCACGGGAAAATGCAGTATCCCTCTGCGCCTGCCGCCGCCAGCTCCTTCAGCCGTTCAAAATCAATCCAGCAGACCGACTCCACCTCTTCCGCCTGAAGCCTTAAGTCCGCCTCGTTTACCGGCTTCTCGTACAAATATACCGCAGATATTTCCCGGTCAAGGATATGCTTTCCTCCAAAATAATCATCCACCTGGCAGGGATAGATTCCTGCAAAATACAGCTCTTCACCAGAGGCCGCAATCCCCAGCTCCTCTTCAAGCTCCCTTAATGCCGCTTCCAGAAAGGTGTCTCCGGCAGAAAGATGCCCTGCGCAGGAGGTATCATAACAGCCCGGGAAGCTTTCCTTCGTCCGGCTGCGTTTCTGCAGCAGCAGCTCAATCCGCCCTTCCCGGCGGCGCACCAGCCATATATGGGCGGTGCCATGCCAGTCACCGTCCCTGTGGACCGCGCTTCTTTCCTTCACCTCACCCGTAGGATCTCCCTGCGGCGTGCGGACATCAAACATTTCCATTGCTGTTTTCCTGCCTTTTTACTGTATTATATACCTCCGGATTTTTCACCACGCAGGCGCTCACTGAATCACAAATAAACAATCGCTGGCAAAGGGACCGTCTCCTCCGTTATAAATCTTACTGTTTCCCATATTATCAGAAACGGAAACTCTCTTCAGCCGGTAGGTGCCCGCTTCTTTGGTCTGGCTTTTCTTTATCACCGCCGAATATAAATCGCCCTTCTTTTCCAGATTCACGGTGACGGCCTTTCCGTTTTCGTTCTCAAAACGCACCGCTACCGTATCCACGCCGGAAAAATCATCCGCAACCGCAGCAGTCACCGTAATTTCGGATTCCCTGGCCGCCCGGGCAGGCGTCACCACTACCGCTCCCAGCACTGGCGGTGTTTCGTCAGCTGCCGCCACGCCGTTCATAATCTGGAAGCCGGCGGTCACAGGAAGCGTCTGGTATTTGTCGTTTTCCTTCCGGTCCTCTGCCCTGCAATATTTCAGATACCCTCCGTTATTATCCTGCAGTATCACCTTATCCAGTACAAAAAAACCGGCCGGCTCATAAATACTCATGGTCATCCATCCCGCATAAACACCATTCGCAAAGTCCTTATCACGGAGTATCTTGGTAACGGTCCTGTCGTTTGCCGTGTTTTTAAACTGGATGTTGACATGATCGATTCCGGCGGGTCCAGGCAGCGCCTGAACTGCCACATAGACCTTCAGCTCGGTTCCTTCCGCCTGCATTGCCCCGGCCGCCACCGCGCCGAGAAGCATGCCGGTTGTATTATCCGCCCCTGATGGTATTCCCGGGACGGCTTCCGCGGGAATTCCCGGGACAGCCTCCGCAGCCTGTGTACGCCAGGAAGGCAGCAGCCACATTATTGCCAGGGCCGCTGCCGTTATTATTGCTATTCGCCTTTTGCCTGTTTTCATTCAACCACTCCTTTTTTACAGCCGGCGCAGTAAATATACTGGCCTGTCGAACAGTTACTTTTATTCTATCATATCAGAAACAAAATGGAAGAATGCCAGGCAAAAGATTCTATTTTTTTATGATTCCTTGTTACTGTTCGCTCCGTAGCCAGTAACGATTCCTTTTCTATAATCTGATTGCAGTATAGTTGCAGAAAGCCCTGTCCCCTGTCCGGCCTGACAGCCGGAATTGTCTGTCCCGTCTCACCGGCTGACCAGGGGCATCTCCGTCATACGCAGATTGGTGCATCCATAGGGCTGCAGAAGCTTTTCCTCCGGCTGCGACAATGCCCTGCGCTCCTGCGGCAGAGGGGCGCAGACTCCGCCATTTTCCTGCCAGGGGATTTTTACCATTTCCGTTTTTATCTGCAGGGGCGGATTATCCACAGCAAAAGGATATTCTCCTATTTCATTGCTACGCACCTCAAACGTTTCCGTGCAGAAGCCGTAATTCCAGTCAGAGGCCGGCGTCAGCTCATAATCGCAGTAAGGAGCCTTGCGTTCCACGCCGTCCTTCACATATTCCAGCTTTCTGCAGGTTTCCGCGATGGGCAGGGAAAAAACCAGCGGGCCTCTCACCAGGGCTTTCATATCGTTCGGCCGGTCTGTAAGGACAGGTACAAAGGAAAAGCTCACCTTCACCCGGGTACTCCCCTCCCATTTACGGTAAATCCGGTAAAAGCTTCCCGACTCCGCCTTTTCACCATCCACCAGCGCTCCCTGTGCAAAACCGGGAATACGGACAAGAAGCTCCATTTCCACCGGCCGCTCCGCCGTGATTTCAATGATGGCTTCATCACGGAAGGGATACCCGGAAATCACCTGCAGTGAAACTGCCGTTCCCTCCTTTTCTATCCTTACGGAAACGGGAACCGGCGACATCACGGCCAGCCCATCTACGCTCAACGCAACCGCCGACAATGCGAATTTCGGCCAGGCCTGATTAAAGTTCGCCGTGCAGCATCCGAAATTCGGCTCCAGCCCAAACATATGGGCTTCCCCGCCATTGGAATTAAAGGGCACCTGATCCGGCGCAATCCTGCTGCAGCAGATCTGGTTTGTCATCTGCACATACTGATGTGCCCACATATCCGGCGTCGTAGTGGCAGGCAGACAGTTAAAGGCCTCTTTTTCCAGCAGATCGCCCCAGAAGGGATTCCCGCTCACCGCCAGGAGGATTTCATAGGAATACATAGCCTCGGCCACGCTGCAGCATTCGCTTCCCTGGACGGGCGAATCCCCGGACAGGCATTCGTCCCCTGTAAAATGCCCGGTTGCCATGCTGTTATACCGCATCACTTTTTCATACATTTCCCGTGCAAAGCCGTCCGCGCTCTCCCCGGTAAGCAGGGACATCAGCGCCCGGGATTTAAACGCCATGGCTGTATTCACCACATGGTTCAGCTGGGTCCAGTACTTATCCACCTCCGGATGGGCGAAGTCAAAATTCCGGTAAAGCTTTTCATAATCCAGCCCCTCCGCCTCCAGAACAAAGGCCAGCTTCAGCATCCAGTCCTCCGGCCTTCTCTCATACAGCCAGAGAAGGGGAACCAGGCACTCATACCACCTGGCTGCCGACCAGTTAAAAAGCGTACTGTTTGTCACATGCAGCAGCAGATTATGCATCGCCCGGTATATCGCCTGTTCGATCCTGTCATCCCCGCTGCATTCATAATACAGCACCAGCACCTTGCAGATCAGAAATGCCGCCCAAACGTCATAGGTGCTGCGTTCCTCCCTGGAACAGGGACAGATCCAGCCGTCCTCCTCCTGACGCTCCAGAATGGCGTCTATGTATCTGGCCGCACGTTTTTTTAATTCTTCGTCTTCCAGTAGATAGGCCAGGGGGATAAAGCCGTCCAGCCAGTAGGGCACGCGCTCCCACCCTTCCTTGTCTCCGCCTATCCATTTGCTGTCACGGATATCCGGCCATATCAGATCCAGATGCCCGGAAAGCCCCTCCGCCTGGATTTTAAGCTGCTGTCTGAGCCATCCTTCCGGACGAAGCTCCTTTGCGGTGAGGGGCGTAAACTTTTTCTTTTTCATCACATATACTCCTTTTTTTGTTTCTTTTTTCCTGTGTTTGTTTTATGCTGTATTTACGGGAGCAGGCCGTTCCAAAAGGCCCGCAGGCTCCCGGCAATTACCCATGAAAGGCGGTGCAAGCTGTGGATTCCATCATTCTTTCTCCGGCTCCCATGCCCTATCTTACCGACTGCAGCCTGAAGCGCTTCGGCACCGATGAATACCATTGTTCCCGTTACTGCAGCCATTTCGTGCTGATTTTCATGCTGAAAAACCGGCTGCAGTTCACGGAAAACGGCAGCCTGACCACGCTGCTGGCAGACGAATGGTACATCCAGAAAAAAAATACCTGGCAGGCGGCTTCCCGCCCCAGCCCCAATGCGGAATATTATTACATCCATTTCCAGGCCGATTATACCGAAGATCTCACCAGCAGGCTGATGCTTCCCATTAGAGGCGCCTTCCAGCCAGGCCTGTTTCTGCCGCTGCTGCAAAGGCTGTGCCTGCTCCTGCACCAGACGCCCTGCAGCCATCTGGAGCTGCAGAGTGAATTTTTCCGGCTTCTTGGCCTGCTGTATACCCAGGAGCAGTCCTACTCGGCACTGACGGCAGATCTGATGCGTTACCTCAATGAAAATTATGCGTCCCGCATCACTGCCCGGACCCTGTCGGACGTCTTTCATTATTCTTCCGAATATATTGATAAAAAAATGAAGGCGGAGCTGAATATGACGCCGCATGCCTATCTGACCGCCATCCGCCTGCAGAATGCCAAAAAGCTGCTGGAACGCTCCCAGCTGCCGATCCAGAAAATAGCCCTGGAATGCGGCTTCTCGGACAACTCCCTTTTTTATAAGGCCTTTCGGAAGCATTTTTCACAAAGTCCCAGTGAATGGCGCAGGCAGCATCAGTTCGTCTATCAGACGGCGGACCCTTCCTCTCAATCATAGTATGAACCGAAGGAAGTTTTAAGTTCAAAAACAGATGTATACATTGCAAATCTGGTACTAAAAAAGGCAGCCCCCGGAGTCTCCCCCAAAGGCTGTCCTTTTACGAAATTTTATTCCAGTGTCAGCATATCCCTGTGTGTGATCAGCTGTCTTAGCATCTTTTGGTTGATTTCTGCCAGCTCCGCATATTTTTCCGACTCCGAAAAATATGCCACGCAAATCATCTGAATGGAAAATACAATATAAGGAAGCGCTTCCTTCTCCTTTGCAGACAGCGGGTTGACGCTGTCATAGCCCCGGAGGATATTCTGATAGAGCAATCCCCACTGCCGCAGCTTTTCCTCATTGCCGTCTTCGAAGCTTTCCGACAGTATGCCCGTGGAAACATAGCAGGGATCAAAGAGCCGGATCGCCTTTTCGGTATTTTCAAATTCTATAAACCCTGCCGGCTTTCCTTGCCTGATTAAGAAATCGCTGGGCGTAGGATTGTGATGAATCAGCTGTACCGGAAGCATTGGATAGAGCGCTTCCAGCCCTTTTTCAAATTCAATGCAGAATTCGTCGGGCAGTTCCATCGCCCTGCGCGCGCCCGGCAGCGCCCAACCCTTGATACAGGCCAGCAGATCATCCTCCTGATACTCCTCCTGTTCCTCCATATCCTTCATTATCAGATGCAGCTGTCCCAGGATTTCGCCCACGTACCGTGCCCTGGAATTTCCCTGCTCTGCGTATAAATCCCGGGCCAGCAGGAATTCGCCTTCAGGCATCCGGGTCAGGCAGAAATACGTATCTTCATCCATTATGTATTTCTCCCCGTTTTTTGCAGGAACATATACGGCAGCCTCCAGTCCGGCCTGGCGCACTGCCTCCGACACCTCCAGGTGCCGCTTCAAAGCCGGCAGGTTTTCACCCGTTTTGAGAAGATAATTTTCTCCCACATACCAGCAGCGGTCGGATTTAAAGCCGCTGGATTCATAATAAAAGCTGCTGATTTTTTCCTGTTCCATTCCCCAATGGGAAAGTATTTCCTTAATTTTTTTCTGTGTAAGCATCACATGTCCCTCCTGCCTCAAATTGATTCTATATGGCCGTTTGGGTTTGTGCCGTTTCAGATAATTGGAGGGGGAACAGTCATATTCCCGCCGGAAAGCCCGGAAGAAGCCGGCATGGGTATCGAAGCCATAGCGAAGGGCTGCATCCACCATTTTTGCCCCGCAGCTGATGTCATAGATGGCATGCACCAGCCGTCTGCGCAGAATATACTGCATGACAGGCATGCCTACCTGCGCCTGAAACAGCCGGTAAAAATAGAACAGGGAAAATCCGGCACGGCTGCTCAGCTCCTCCGCCGTAATCTCCGTATCCAGGTTATCTTCAATATAATCCAGGCTCTCCTGTATTGTATCCCGGTAATCCACAGCGTGTATCTCCTTTTTCTGATCTCCGGCCTCCCGGCCATCGCAGTTAATCTCTGCCGTTGTGTTACCCGCCAGTTTTTCTGCTGACTCTATCTTAGCATTGAGGCATTGGAAAAACATTTCCTGTTTTGCCGCATTTTTTCAGTTAACAGGAAAAAATCCAGCGCCGCATCATTCCACCGCAACGCTGGATACCCCAATATTAATCAGGAAGTTTTCCAAAATTTCTTTCTTTTCCTGATACAATTCATTTGATATTGAATAAGAAACGACATAGACAGCAAAATCATTGTCCGGTATCCGCAGCACAAGATACTCCTCCCGCACCACACTGCCATCGTCCTCTTCAATCTCCTTCACATACCTTTTTCCCTGCAGCCCGTTTGCCGTACTGAAATCCATCCCTTCATCCTGCGGCATTTCCTCCACGCCTTTGGTTCCGTAAATGGAAATTTCATTGCCGCTGTCTCCGTCAATGTACAGGTCATAACCCCATTCGTAGCTGTCCATTTTCTCGCCTGCATTGATCTTTTCATAGGTATCATAGGTCCAGTCCTTCGGCAGAATCATAAAAATACTGTCCACAAAGCTGTTATGATTAAATGTATGGCTGATTACGCTGATTTCGTCCTGGCTCATAACCGCCGCCTCACCGCTCCCATTTCCCTGGCAGCCGGTAAAAAATACGGCGCCGGAAAGCAGGACGGACAATAATATTCCTTTAAGTTTGCGCAAGCTGCTTCCTCCTGACTTATCTTTATTCCCGCGAGCAACGAGCCATGCAAGCATGGCTATTTGGCAACTGCCGCGAGGGTCAAAGACCCCGCTGCT
>NZ_KE992748.1:45381-45831 GCF_000466465.2 Clostridium sp. KLE 1755 | reverse complement strand
CGCTGCTCTGCAGCGCTGCAAGTTTGATACTTCGTTGCTTGCAGCGGGGGCTTTGATTTCCTTCTTTGTATTTAAAAGTTTTGGGATATCATCCATATTATAGCAAATAAAAAAAGCCTTGAATACACAAGACTTTTTTTATTGCAGACTTTTTATCATGCTTTGTAATCGTTATGGTATTCGGTCTGTTACTATAACTCATGCTACAATACATCTAAACGCCTATACCTGGCCGATAATAAGTTCCGCAACCTGCATATCAGTTTTATCAGGATTTTCCGACAGCAGAGCAAGTGCTTTCTTTACATAACAAACATCCAGCTCGAGTATATCGGCTATTTCATTTATGTCTAAGCCTTTTTGAGATTTTTTTCTGATTAATGATATTATCGCCTCAGCTTCACCGCAGGCAATTCCCTGGGCAATCCCATCTTCTTTGCCGCTTTTATA
>NZ_KE992748.1:0-45281 GCF_000466465.2 Clostridium sp. KLE 1755 | reverse complement strand
CACGGCTCCTACGCGGATGCGTTTATCCTGTTTAAGCTGCATGATATTGTAATAGTAACGGAACATAAAAATAGTATCTTAAAAAAAGTTAAGACCTCCGGTGCGTATTTTTATTAAATACATGACCGGAGGCCTTATTATTTACGTTCTGCCGATAAATGGAAGTTTGCTGAAATGTAATTATCACGGAGGCAAATTACAAGAAACATATAAAATCTATTGCTGGACAGTTCTGTTTTTAACGAAGCGTCTGTTCTGTCATGATTTCCCACCGGTTCCCGAATCTGTCTATCAGAGAAAGAAAACAGGAGCTGTAGGTGGTGCTTTGCGGCGGCGAAAGGATTTCTGCACCGTCCTTCATTGCCTCAAATGCCTGCATTACCTGCTCCTTCGTGTCCATTGTCACGACCAGGGAAAGCGGCAGATAAGACGGACGCTGCGTCGGTACCGCAGGCTCCATATCCGACAGCATGATTCTTGTGCCGTGCAGAAGCATTTCCGCATGGTATATATAATCGTCCCATCTGCTGTCGGCGGAATAATCCTCCGGATTGGCATCCCGATAGCGGAGCATGCAGGTGATTTCTCCGGAAAAAGCCTTCTGGTACAGCAGCATGGCTTCTTCACAGTCTCCATGAAAATGAAAATTCGGTGTAACCAGCATTTTTTTATCCTCCCGGTATATGATGGGAATCCATGGATGCAGTGTATGAAAGCACCTCCCGCCATTTTTCCCACCACTTTCTTCCTGCGGCTATTATTCCTGCGGCTGTGCCCCTTTATAGTGCACATGCAACAGCTCATGCTCTCTGCCTTCCAGTAGCCCGCCGTGATACAGATTGTAAATCACGGGGTTTTCTTCACTTCTCTTGATGGGGGCGGCTTTATCGGAGCGGTACATGCCTGCCATACGCTCTTTTTTGTCCACCTTATGGCAGAAGGGCTGGCCGGCGCCGGCAATACATCCGTAAGGACAGGCCATGACTTCCACAAAATCAAAATGCTCTTCGCCGCTCTTAATTTTTTCAATGAGGTTATCGGCATTTCCCAGCCCGCTTACCACGCCGATACGGAGGGTGCGGCCGTTCAGCTCCAGGACGGCTTCTTTGACGCCTTCCATGCCGCGGATGCCGGAAAACTTGATATCACGCAGCGACTGGGTGCTCTTTTCCTGAACCAGGCGGCGGAGTGCGGCTTCGGTTACGCCGCCGGTTACGCCGAAAATAACGCCTGCGCCAGAGGAGATGGAGAAGGGCATGTCGGGGGCCTCCGGATCGATTTCATCAAACTGGATGCCGCTTTCACGGATCATGCGGATCAGCTCCTTGGTGGTGATGACATAGTCGATGTCCGGCACGCCGTCCCGGATGAATTCTTCGCGGACCGCTTCCATCTTTTTGGCTACGCATGGCATAACGGCCATGGAGATAGTTTCTTTTCCTTCCTCTTTATCTTTATCCTTATAATACTCCTTCAGGACAGCGCCGAACATTTCCATCGGGGATTTACAGGAGGATATGTAGGGCATGATGTCGGGATGCTTCGTTTCTGCAAAACGGATCCAGGCGGGGCAGCAGGAGGTGAACAGCGGGAAACGGTCGTCTCCGCTTTCCAGTTTTTCACCCAGCTCCTTTGCCTCTTCCATAATGGTCAGGTCAGCGCCCACGCAGGTATCGTACACAGCGTCAAAGCCCAGCATACGGATGGCGGTAAAGATTTTGCCAATGCTGTCTTCGCCGGGAGCAAGACCGAAGGCTTCGCCCAGGGCGACACGGACGGCGGGAGCAACCTGTACGACGACACGTTTGCCTGGATCGTAGAGCTGACGCCATACCTTATCCAGGTTGGTTTTTACCTTGATGGCGGCGGTGGGGCATACGGCGGCGCACTGGCCGCAGTTTACGCAGTTGGTTTCCGCCAGCTTCTTGCCGAAGGCCGGGGTGACAATCATGGAGGAACCGCGGTTTGCAAAATCAATTGCCCCTACGTGCTGTACCTCATTACATACCCTGACGCAGTCGCCGCAAAGGATGCATTTGCTGGGATCCCTGACGATGGAAACTGAGGAATCATCCACGGGCTGTGCTTCTCTCGTATTGGGGAAACGGACATCAGTAAGGCCAAGGCGGCCCGCCAGCTCCTGAAGACGGCAGGTCTGGTTTTTCTCACAGATGGTGCAGTCGCGGCAGTGGGCGGCGAGCAGCAGCTCCAGAATCATTTTCCGGTGGTGCTGCAGCCTGGGGGTATTGGTGCGGATGACCATTTTATCCTTGGGAGGAGTGGAACAGGAAGCAATCAGATTGCCCCGTTCGTCCTCCACCATGCACATACGGCAGGCGCCGTATATGGAAAGATCGGAATAATAGCAAAGGGTGGGAACATGGATGCCTACGCTGTTGATTACCTGCAGGATGTTTTTTTCCTGATCGAAATCCGCCCTTATGCCGTCAATTATCATGTATTTTGCCATTTCAAATTCTCCTCTTAGCTTTTCATAACGCGTGCAAATGTCTGATTATGTACCGCAGCCGTATCTGTGGGTAACTGTCCAATACTTTCACAGTTACCGGTGAAGATACCAACAGTATACCTGCGGCCCAAATCAGCTGATTGCATGGAACGGGCAGCCTTCCTTACAGGCTCCGCACTTGATGCATTTGCTGACATCGATGGTGTGAGGCTTTTTCAGTTCTCCGGTAATGGCGGAGACAGGGCAGAGCCTTGCACATTTGGTACAGCCCTTACACAGCTCGGGATCGATCTGCAGGTTAACAAGCGCCTTGCATTGTCCGGCAGGGCATTTTTTATCCACAACATGGGAGATATATTCGTCCCTGAAATATTTCATGGTGCTGACAACAGGGAATGCCGCGGTTTTTCCAAGGCCGCAGAGCGCGGTATCGGAAATGGTCTGGGACAGTTCCTCCAGCATATCCAGATGCTCCATGGTTCCCCGGCCTTCCGTGATATCCGTAAGCAGCTCCAGCATACGCTTGGTGCCTTCACGGCAGGGTACGCATTTGCCGCAGGATTCGTTCTGGGTAAAATTCATGAAGAAGCGCGCAACCTCTACCATACAGCTTTTATCGTTCATGACCACCAGACCGCCGGAGCCGATCATGGCGCCTACTTTTTTGAGGGAATCAAAATCCAGGTGCATATCCAGGTGATCCTCAGTGGCGCTGATGCACAGGCAGCCGCCGGAGGGGCCTCCGATCTGGACGGCCTTAAAGCTGCCGCCTTTTACGCCGCCGCCAATGTCGAAAATAACCTCGCGCAGCGTCGTACCCATGGGAACCTCAATAAGCCCGGTGTTATTTACGTTTCCGGTGAGGGCGAAGGCCTTGGTGCCGTGATTGTTTTCAGGCCCCATGGTCTTATACCAGTCCGCGCCCTTTAAGATAATGGGGGCGACGTTACAGAAGGTTTCCACGTTATTGAGTACGGTAGGCTTCTCAAACAGGCCTTTTTCCACGGTCCTGGGGGGCTTTACGCGGGGCATGCCGCGGTTGCCTTCGATGGAGGAGGTGAGGGCGCTGCCTTCACCGCATACAAAGGCGCCTGCGCCCTGGCTGATTTTCACGGTAAAGCCGAAGCCGGAGCCAAGGATATTATCTCCCAGAAGCCCCATTTCCATAGCCTGGTCGATGGCGTTCTGCAGTCTGGAAACGGCCAGCGGGTATTCCGCACGCACATAGATATAACCGTAATGTGCGCCGGTGGCAATTCCTGCAATGATCATGCCTTCCAGGACGCGGTGGGGTTCGCCTTCCATCATGGAACGATCCATGAATGCGCCCGGGTCGCCTTCATCACCATTGCAGACAACGTACTTGATTTCTTCAGGCTGACGGAGCACCTGCGCCCATTTCCGGCCGGTGGGGAAACCGCCGCCTCCTCTGCCCCGCAGGCTGGAGTCCGAGATCTCGTCCACGATCTGCTGGGGCGTCATATCAAAAAGCGCCTTTGCCACGGCGGAATAACCGCCTACGGCTATGTATTCCCTGACGGATTCCGCGTTGATATGTCCGCAGTATTCCAGGGCAACGCGCGTCTGCTTTTTATAGAAGGGAATGTCCTCCTGTCTGGGATAGGATTTCAGGGACTGATCCTGATAGACGAGACGTTCCACAATTTCATCCTTAAGGATGCTTCGTTCAATAATTTCTTCGCAGTCCTCCACCTTTACCTTAATGTAAAGAAGGCCTTCCGGATCGATGCGCAGAAGGGGGCCCATTTCGCAGAAGCCGTGGCAGCCGCTTTTTTTCAGGCCGATACGCGCGCCTTCGGGGGCGGATTCTTCACAATGGCAGGTGTGTCCGGCGCCGTCTGCATGTTCGTGGGGCTCTTCCTCAAGAACTACCTCACAGCGGATGCCCTGTTCCTCCATCAGCTCTTTTAAGCGGGCATAGATTAAAAGGGAGCCGCCCGCAACACAGCCGGTGCCGGCACAGACGAGAATCCTTTTAGTCTGCGCATGAAGCCTGCTGCTGTAAAATTCCTGCAAGTGGTTTAATTCTTCGCGGCTGTTAATTTTCATCTGCTGCTTCCTCCCTCAGTTCTTTAATGAGTTCCCGTGCTTTTTCCGGTGTCATGGCGGCATGGACCTTGTCGTTTACGGTGCATACCGGCGCCAGGCCGCAGGCTCCCAGGCAGGATACGGTTTCCAGGGTAAAAAGCATATCGTCCGAATTATGCTTGGTTTCGGACAGCCCCAGGATATTCCGGAATTCCTCCAGGATGGGAATTGATTTGCGGACATGACAGGCTGTGCCATCGCATACTTTGATGACATATCTGCCCTTTGGTTCCAGAGAAAAGTTTTCATAAAAGGTGGCTACGCCATAAATTTTGGCTTCGCTCATCTTCAGCTTCCCGGCGATATAGGTCAGCGCCTCCTGGGGAAGATAGCGGTACGTTTTCTGGATGTCCTGCATGATTGCAATAACGGATGCGCTGTCGTAATCATGGCTTGAAAGAATCTCATCGAGGCTGGTGATTTCTTCGTGCGTCAACATGTGAACTCCTTTCGTTCTTGCGGACAAATCTGTGGGATGGGCGGCGAATGCCGCGCTGTGATAAATATAAGAATCCCGGCAGCTGCCCGCAGGGTAACTCCCTGCTTTACATTATTATTCCAGCTGTCAATACATAAACGCCTGACCTTGATGAAAAGGCAGACGGACGGCAACAGCTCAGATCACTGAACTGTCTGTTACGGTGACTAACAACGGTTTTAATATTTTACCATGAATAAGTGGAGTAAGCCATAAAATTTCTATGAATTTTGATAAAAAAACTCATTTTATACACAAATTAAAGAAGAATATACAATAAATACAATCAAAATATAAAAAAATATGCATATTGCACTAATGTTAAAAAAGGAGAAAACGGGTATCGTTCTGGCGGGATTCCCTGGCTGTTGGAATATGCAGCAAAAGCAGGTATCGGGCCCATCGCACATCGATTTTAAACGGCAGGATGCCTGTAACAGTCCGGTTGCCTGAACTGTTATGGAGGTTGGTGTTGCCCGAACGCCTCTTTTTCTATAGAATAATAAAAAAATAGTTAACTGTGAACTGGGCGGACAGTTACAAAAAATGAAAAAGAGGGATCAGACGTGAAGGAAAGAAAACATGGCACAGGAAGAAAAATCATCATGGGAGCACTGGCTGTCCTGTTATTTGCGGCGGCAGGAATTTTTATTTATATCCAGGCTTATTACCATGCGCTGCCGGATATTCAGGAGGTTTTTGCACAGGGCGGCGGGGAGCAGATACAGGTGGATGCATTGGATGCGTGGATTACGTATGGGGATACAAAAAGCGGGCGCGGTTTTATTTTTTATCCCGGCGCAAAGGTGGAGGAAGAGGCTTATGGCCCTCTGATGCGCGAAATTGCAGCTGAGGATTTTTTCTGCGTGCTTGTGCGGATGCCGGGACGGCTGGCGGTGCTGGGAAGCGGCGCGGCTGAGGACGTGATGTCGGCATATCCTGAAATAGAAGTATGGTACCTGGGCGGGCATTCCCTGGGCGGAGCCATGGCAGCGGGCTATGCGGCGGAGCACGCAGAGGAGCTGTCCGGGCTGGCGCTTTTGGCCGCTTATTCCACAAAGCCGCTTCCGGAGGCTCTGCCGGTGCTGTCTGTGTATGGCAGCCGGGACAGGGTGCTGAACCTGGAAAAGTATGAGGAGTGCCGGGTAAATCTTCCAAAGACGGCAGAGGAGTATGTGATTGAGGGTGGCAATCATGCCGGCTTTGGCTGGTATGGGGAACAGAAGGGCGACGGCAGTGCGGAAATTACGCCGCAGGAGCAGTGGAGGCTGACGGCGGCAGAGATTGGCAGATGGGCCGGGGACAGCAGGCAGCGGGAGCAGTGACCTCAGGATTACAGCCGGGAAGCGGTCAAAGATGTCGATTGAAAAGCCTGGAACAATAACAATGCTTCGTAAGCTTTGAAAAAAATAAATAAAAAAGTAATCATTTACATTCCTCCCATACGTTTCAATCTATGAGGGGACGCCCTCAGGAGGAAAAACTTGACGCGTGAAGATGAAATATTCAGAAAAATAGAACAGGGGGACAGCGGCGGGCTGGATGAGCTGGTGAGCCTTTATTACCCTGAAATACTGCGGTACTGCAGATGGCATACGCCGGATCAGGCAACGGCGGAGGATGCGGCGCAGGAAACCTTTCTAAAGGCGGTGCGGCATTTTGACCGGTATGTACATAAAGGCAGGTTCAAGGCCTTTCTTTATCAGATTGCCGCCAATACCTGTGTGGACATGTGGCGGAAAAAGAAACCGGAGGCCCTGCCGGAGGAGCTGGTATATACGGAACGGGAATTTGACCGGGCCGAGCAGGAGGCAGATCTCGCCCGGCTGGTGGAACGGCTGCCCGAAAAGCAGAGGGAAATCGTGCTGCTCCGGTTTGCCCAGGATCTTACGCTGCGGGAAACCGCCGATGTCCTGGGGCTTCCGCTGCGGACGGTACAATCGCGGCTGCGCGCCGCATTGAAGTACCTTAAGAAAATTCTGAAGGAAGGAGGAGAGACAGATGCAAAATAACTGGGAAAAAGAGCTGGGAAGGGCATTGAAGGAGAGCGTCGGGGAACCGGACGCCGAACGGATGGCCATGACAGCGGAAGCGCTGCATAAAGCTTACCGGGGAAAACACAGGGAGCGAATCGGTTTTACAGGCTTTCTGCTGCGGCAGATCCGGTTTAACAGCTGGAAAATATGGCTGATGCAGGGTGTGCTTCTTGGCCTGCTGCGCTTAGTACTGACCTTTACTTATGGCAGCCTGAAGGTGGTGAATCAGGAAAAAATCCCGCTGCTTCTTTGCTGTATATCCGTTCTTATCGTGATGACGGCGGTACCGTTTTTATGGCGTTCCCTGCGTTATCGGATGTTTGAAACTGAAATCGCCACGCGGATGTCCATGGGCAGGCTGACAGGAGCATGGCTTGTTCTTGCGGGGCTGGGGGATGCGGCAGTTCTTTCCTGCGTATTTTGGTACACGGTGCGCAGTACCGCCATAAGCCGGAGCGGCGCGGTATTATATTTGCTTGTGCCGTTTCTTCTTGCGGCGGCGGGACTATGCTATCTGCTGGGCCATGTGAGGCCGGAACGGTTTTGTGCGGGCTGTGCGGGAATGTGCGCTGCGCTTCTTCTTCTTTTTCTGGCTGCCGGCGAGTATTGCCCGGTGGTGTTCCGGCAGAACTTCAGCCTTGGCTGGGGCGGTATCTGTCTCTGCCTGCTGGCCTTTGGGGCACGGCAATGCCGCTTTATCCAAAAAAGGTATGCGCTGTAACCGTTCAGGCCGGTCTGTGCATTCACTGCACAGACCGTGAGAAAACGTGGAGGCATCAGGCGTCCGCCCCTCGCCGAAGGCGACTCTCATGGGCGGATGCAGTAACAGTTCGGCCGAAGGCTGAACTGTTACTATGCGTTCTGTGGTATGGATTTATAAGCGGTAAACGGAAAGGAGAATGGAAATGGAATTATGCTTGGAGCATGTATCCAGGGAATTTAAAGATAAAAAAGCAGTGGATGATGTGAGCCTGCGGATCGGTCCCGGCGTCTGGGGGCTTCTGGGAGCCAACGGCGCGGGAAAAACAACGCTGATGCGTATGATAGCCGGTATTTTAAAGCCAGGTTCAGGACAGATAACCTATGACGGCATCAGAATAGAAGCGCTGGGGGAGGCATACCGGGATATTTTCGGATATCTGCCTCAGGAATTCGGCTTTTATCCGGAGTTTACAGTAAAGGATTATCTGGAATATATTGCGGCCCTGAAAGGGCTGACTGTAAATAATACAAATAAAAAAATAGCTGAGCTGTTAGAAACACTGACGCTGTATGAGGTGAGGAATAAGAAGATAAGCAAGCTGTCCGGCGGTATGAAAAGAAGGGTGGGGATTGCCCAGGCGTTGCTGAACGAGCCGGAAATCCTGATTCTGGACGAGCCTACCAGCGGGCTGGATCCGGGGGAGCGCGTGCGTTTCCGGAACCTGCTTTCGGAGTTCGCCCATGACAGGATCGTCCTGATTTCCACACATATTGTGCCGGATGTGGAATATATTGCCATGCAGAACGCCATCATGAAGGACGGGCGCATTATTGAAACTGGGACGACGCAGGAGCTGGTGGAGCGGATGAAGGGGAAGGTTTGGGGCAGCACGATTTTGGCCCGTGAGCTTCCTTCCTGTGAAAAACGCCTTCGCATCGTCAATCTGAAGAATGAACCGGACGGCCGGATAACGATCCGTTATCTTTCCGAAGAGCCGGAAACGGAAACCGCCGTGGCTTTGGAGCCAAGGCTGGAGGATCTGTATCTGTGGCTGTTCCCGCAGGGAATGTATCCTGAGGATCAGGCTGCTGCGGAAAAAGAATCCGGGATAAAGAAACCAGGAAAAAAAGGAGGAAGCGGCAGATGAAATTATTTACTCTGGAAATCAAACGGGTCCTCAGGACGAAAACCACCTGGCTGCTGCTTGCGGCATCGCTGGCGCTTTCCGGAATCATGGCATGGCTGCCGGTCACTTTTGAATCCCGCTATATCGGCGGGCTGGACGGTATAGAGCAGACAGAGGTCAAAGGCATGGCTGCCATACGGCTGGTCAGGGACGCACAGGCGGATCTGGGCGGCGTGATCACCCAGGAGCAGCTGAGAAATGTGCTGGAAACGGCGCAGAAAACGCTTAATGATTCCGGAAAAGCCTATACCTATCAGCTGTCTCCCAGTATTTATCAGGAAAATATCCTCCCCATAGCTCCTTTGCTGTCGCGGATTACCGAGGTCTATGCAGATCCGGAAACCGGGATGGCGCCAGGGCTGACAGACATTGCACCGAAGCAGCTGGATCATTATTATGAAAGCTGCGCCACACATCTGGATGATTTAATGAAGCTGGAGCAGAAGGAGCACCCGGCTGCACAGGAAAAGGCCAGGGCCTTATATGCGAAGGTAAAAATGCCCTTTGTGTTCTATCCGGGCTACAATACGAATGCCTATGACTATCAGATGCTGCTGATTTTCCTGGTGGTTCTATTTTGCACCGTCATTGCTGCGCCGGTATTTTCAGCGGAATACCAGACCCAGGCGGATGACATCCTCCGGTGCACCAAATATGGAAAAGCCAGGCTGGCAGTGATTAAGCTGCTGTCAGCGCTTTTCATAACATCGGCTGCCTTTCTTTGCTGTGCGGCGCTGTATCTGGTGCTGTCCAACAGCTTTTACGGCTGGGATATGCTGAAAACCTCCATACAGCTTATCTTTTCCTCTGTAAGCCTGGGCAGCATGAACATCGGGCAGCTGCAGCTGGCGGTGACGGCCGCGGGATGGGCCAGCCTGCTTGCCACCATCAGCTTTACGCTGTTTCTTTCCTCACGCTGTAAAAATACGGTCACAGCCCTTTCCCTGGCCCTGCTGTTTTTCCTCGCGCCCATCATCCTTTATATGGCTTCCTCCGGAAACGCCGTATCCTGGCTGAGATGCCTTCTGCCCTCCGGCGGCGTAAGTATACTGGGGGGATTTGCGGGAGAAATGACGGATTTCAATTTCCTCCACCTGGGAAATTTCAGCGTATGGTCCCCTTATGTGATAGCAGCGGCATCACTGATTGAAATCCCGGTATTTCTTGCGGCGGCGTCCTGGTCCTACTGCAGGCATTCGCAATAATAAGGAAAACTGGACAGCAACAGGCTGTTCGGGACATGGGATTATTGGAATTATCTCTTTCCCTGGGTAACCGTTACCTGCCGGTTATCCAGGGATTTTTTACTGCGCAATAATCCGCCCCATAATGGCAAGATCCTCTGATGCCATTTCCACCTTTGACTTTTCAATCAGAATATTTCCGCCCGTCATAATATAAGACGGCATGATGCGGATGCCGTTATAATATATTTCACTGCTGCGCAGCTTATATGTGGAAACGGCAGGAACCGCATTTTTCTTTGACTCTTTTTTGGTTATCATATTAAAGGCTTTTTTGGCCACATCGCCCATAAGCATAATCACTTTTTTATTGGGGAACAGGGCCAGTTCCTTTTCCAGATAGGGCAGGCTGCCTTCTATGGTGCTTCGGGCAATTGCATACTCGGTTTTCGGTGTTTTGACCGCGTTGGTAATGTAGATTCCCAACTGTAAGATATCCTGGATGCTCTGGACCTTAAAACCTGCCTTTTGAAACAATGGTATCGTTGTTGAAAGGTAGGCGGCATCCTGCCGGCCGTAGAAATCCTGGGAAGGATCACAGGGAACCGCTTCATTTATCAGGATTGCCCTGATTTTCAGAGGGTCAAGTTCCAAATCATTCAGCTGTATATGCTGCGCCGCCCCCAAGGCGTTTTCCAGTTCTTTTCTGACATTCATGTGATATCCTCCAGGTTGGCCCCATTGTATTTTTACAGTTCTAAAGAAATGTTATACACAGCCGTCTGTTCTGCATACCATCAAGCGGCTGCGGCCGGTGTATTTATGATTTGAATTATAGCATGGTAAACCTGACAACAGTATGTCATATTTTATGCCAACAAGGATATTTTTCTGGTGGATGTTTGTGCATGAAAATGGTATGATTAATCCGTCCCTGACAAAGGAGAAAATCACGAAAGGAAGCAAGCCATGCTGAGCAGAACCGATATCCGCCGCGAATGCCATAAAGTTACGTTTCTCAAGGGAGATGATCTGAATCAGCGGGGAGCAGTGCAAAATCTGCACTGGACAAAGGAGCTGGAGGACGGCTTTGAGGTGGTATCCATGGAGGCCAGCGTCAGCGGAAGCCATGGAAATCTGTACGATGTTAAATTAAAAATAGATGAGGATTACAGAGAAGTTCTGGAAAGCGACTGTGAATGCCCGGCGTTTTACAGCTACAGCGGACTGTGCAAGCATTGTGTGGCTGTGCTTCTCGATTATATAGAAGAAAGAAAGGAACAGAGAATGCGGCCGCGCGCGCTTTCTGCGGTTCCTGCGGCGCCCCGTCCCAGAACCTCAACCTATGGCTTTGACGGGATTCTCAACCAGTATGTTTACCGCGACAAGGTGAATCTGATGCAGCCGGATATTCTGGGCAGGGTGCGGCTGGAGCCGTATTTTTATCTGCCTGCGGAAAACATGAGGGTGGAATTTAAGATCGGATGCACCCGGATGTATGTGCTGAAAAATATCGGTGATTTCGTGAATGCTGTTGCCAGGAATGAACAGGTATTCTATGGTAAGGAGCTGGAATTCTACCACCATCCGGAGGCCTTTACCCCGGAGAGCAGGCCGTTGGTACGTTTTCTCCAGTATTCGCTGCTCAAGGGCAGCAGCTATATGGGCAATTATCTTTCCACCGTATATAAACGGGATCTGAATGTCACTCCGGAACTGATCGATGATTTCCTGGATGCCGCTGGCGCAGGGCCGCTTATGGGAGAGACGGCGGATGGGATTGCCAGGGAATGGTCGTTCCGGGAAGGGGAGCCGGTGCGGCGTTTGGAAATAAGCGGCGATTCTTACGGGATTTCCGTAAAGCTGCAGCGGATGCAGATGGTGACCGGGAAGCGGTATGGGTACTTTTTCGACGAGGGAACCATATGGAAAACGGATCGGGAACGGATAGAGGAAATCAGGGAGTTCCTGATTTATATGGACAGCTTCGGCAAAAGCGGCCTGTATGTGGCAGGCACGGAGCTTCCGGCTTTTGCCAGGGACATGCTGCCGGTCCTGCAGGAGCATTTTGAGGTGGAAATGAGGAATTTTTCACCGGAGGAATACCTGCCGGAGGAGGCGTCCTTTGAAATCTACCTGGACGCGCCCCAGAGGGATCTGCTGACCTGTGAGCTTTACGCGGTGTACGGGGAGGAAAAATATAACCTGTTTGACAGCCTGGATCTGACCGAGCGGAGGGATGCGCGGCGGGAAATGCTGATGAAGGGCCTGGTGGGGGAATTTTTCAACGCCTATGATCCCGGCAAGCGTCAGATGGTGCTCTCTTCGGATGAGGAGCGGCTCTTTCTCTTTTTGCAGGAAGGGATCCCCAGGCTGCAGGAGCTGTGCGAGGTATATATTTCCGATGCAGTCAGAGCCATGCGCGTGCTGCCCGCGCCGCATGTGAGCGTGGGCGTATCCATAGCGGGGGATTTGCTGGAGCTTACGCTGCAGTCGGAAGAAATGCCCATGGATCAGCTGATTTCCATTCTGTCCCGTTATGACAGGAAAAAGAAATACTACCGGTTGAAAAACGGCAGTTTTGTGGATTTGGGCGATGAAGGGATCCGCACGCTGGCACAGCTGAAGCAGGAGCTGATGATAGCCGATTCCGCCATGGAGGACGGCGTAGTCAGCCTGCCCCGCTACCGGGCCATGTATCTTGACGGCAGCCTGAAGGAAGACAGCGGCCTGTCCCTGCAGAAGGGAAAAAGCTTCCGCGCGCTGGTGCGGAATATGAAGACCGTGGAGGACAATGATTTTGAGGTGCCTCCGGAGCTGGACGGTATTCTGCGCGGATATCAGAAGCAGGGCTTTCTGTGGATCAAAACCCTGAAGGCCAATGGTTTCGGCGGGATTCTGGCGGACGATATGGGTCTGGGAAAAACACTGCAGGTAATTGCTTTTCTTTTATCAGAGTGGAAGGAGAGCGGGGGAAATCCGGGACGGCCCTGGCTGATCGTGTGTCCGGCTTCCCTGGTCTTCAACTGGAAAAGCGAAGTGGAACGCTTTGCCCCTGTGCTTCCGGTTTATGCGGCGGCAGGCGGGGCCGGAGAGAGAAAGCAGCTTCTGGAGCAGGCGGCGCGGGAGAAAAAAGGTGTGATAATCACCTCCTATGAGCTGCTGCGCCGGGATATTGATATTTATACCGGCATGGATTTCGCCTGCGAGGTAATCGACGAGGCGCAGTTTATCAAGAACCATTCCACCCAGGCGGCCAGGGCTGTGAAACAGGTCCCCGCAGGCTTCCGGCTTGCGCTGACGGGAACGCCGGTGGAAAACCGGCTCAGTGAGCTGTGGAGCATTTTTGATTACCTGATGCCGGGCTTCCTGTTTTCCTACAGCCGTTTCCGGGAGGAGCTGGAAACGCCAATCGTATCCAGGGAGGATGAGGAAACCGCGGTGCGCCTCCATAAAATGATCCGTCCGTTTGTGCTGCGCAGGCTGAAAAAGGATGTGCTCACCGACCTTCCGGATAAGATCGAAAAGCCCATGATGGCCGTGATGGAGGGCGAGCAGAGCAGCCTGTATGACGCCCATGTGCAGCGTCTGATAGCTGTGCTCACCAAACAGACGGATCAGGAATTTGCGGGAACGCAGATACAGGTGCTTTCGGAGCTTACCAAGCTGCGGCAGATCTGCTGTGATCCGGGGCTTTTGTTTGACGGCTATGAAGGGGACAGTGCCAAAACAAGGCTTTGTATGGAATTGATACGTAATGCGGCGGAGGGCGGGCATAAGGTGCTGCTTTTCTCCCAGTTCACCTCCATGCTGGAACGGCTGAAGAGCGCGCTTGCCAAAGAAAAAATCTCTTATTACACGCTGGACGGCAGCACGCCCAAGGTAAGGCGCCTGGAGCTGGTGGAGAGCTTCAACAAGGATGACACGCAGGTTTTCTGTATTTCCCTTAAGGCAGGAGGGACAGGCCTGAACCTGACGGCGGCGGACATCGTGATTCATTTTGATCCCTGGTGGAACGTGGCTGTGCAGAACCAGGCCACCGACCGGGCGCACCGTATCGGCCAGAGGAACGTGGTGACCGTTTATAAGCTGATTGCAAAGGGCACCATAGAAGAAAAAATAACAGCCCTTCAGGAAAAAAAGAAGGCGCTGGCGGACAGCATTCTGGGCGGGGAGGAAATGGAAAGGGCATCCTTTACCAGGGAAGAGCTGATGGAAATTTTAAAATAGCCAAAGACCCGCTGCGGCCGTAAAAGGCAGACAAGCCTGCGCCTGGCTGGATACCTGCGGGAATAAAAAGGAGTACGGACGATGAATGAAATGAAGCTGTGGTACGTAAGGAGCGCAGAAAAATGGGAGGAAAGCCTGCCCATTGGAAACGGGAGCCTGGGCGCCATGATTAAGGGCGGGACCGACGAGGAAATCCTGGGATTAAATGAAGAAAGCCTGTGGTCGGGCTATTATAAGGACAAAAACAACCCGGGAGCAGCCGCGCAGCTGGAGGAGGTGCGCCGCCTTATTTTTGCCGGGAAAAATAAAGAAGCGGAGCGCCTGATCCAGAAAAGCATGCTGGGGGAATTCAATGAATCCTACCTGCCCCTGGGCAGCCTCAGCCTCCGGTTTTCCTATGAAGGGGAGACTGCGGCAGCGGATTACCGCAGAGAGCTGGATATTGATCATGCATGTGCCCGGGTAGCCTATAGCTGTTGCGGCACGCACTATGAAAGAGAGTTTTTTGCCAGCTATCCGGCAAGGGCCATCTGCATCCGTCTGAAGGCGGATCGGGCGGCGATGGATTTTACCATGTCCTTTGCCTCCGAACTGGAGCACACCTGCGAGGCAAAGAAGGGGGGACTTGAAATCGCAGGAAGATGTCCGGAGCATGTGGATCCTTCCTATATTCCCCTCCGTGAGGATTCGGTGGTTCAGGGAACCAGAGGGAAAGCGTTTACGGCAGCTGTCCGCATTCTGGAATGCGACGGCCTTGTGGAAAATACAGGGGACAGGATCCGTGTAAGCGGCGCATCCGTCTGTGTCCTCATTTTGTCGGCGGTAAAGGAGCCGGCCTTACCCGAAAATGCTTCCTACGACTCTTTGAAGGCGGAGCATATCCGGGATTATGAAGCGCTTTACGGCAGGGTGGAGCTGTATCTGGGAGAGCAGAAGGCGCTTCCCACGGATGAACGCCTGGAGCTGTTAAAAAAGGGAGAAGAGGACAATGGTCTTTACAGCCTGTTTTTCCAGTACGGAAGGTATCTGCTCATTGCTTCCTCCAGAGAAGGAAGCCTTCCCGCCAACCTGCAGGGAATCTGGAGCTGGGAGCTGCGCGCCCCCTGGAGCAGCAACTGGACGATCAATATTAACACCCAGATGAATTACTGGCATGCCCAGAGCTGCAACCTGGGAGAGTGCGCGGAGCCTTATTTCCGCTTTATGGAAAAAATCTGTGAGGAAGGAAAGAAAACGGCTTCCGTCAACTATCACTGCAGAGGCTTTGTGGCGCATCATAACATCGATTTCTGGGGGAATACCAACCCGGTGGGACTGCTTCCCGGACAGACAGAGGGCGGCGACGGCTGCGTGAACTGGGCATACTGGCCCATGGGCGGCGCATGGCTGACCCAGGAGCTGTTCCGCGCTTATGAATACAGCCAGGATGAACGCTATCTGAAGGAGGTGGCGGCGCCGATTATCCGGGAGGCCGCGCTGTTCCTGAATGACTGGCTGGTGGAATATCAGGGCGAATACGTGACCTGTCCCTCCACCTCTCCTGAAAACCAGTTCCGCCTTCCTGACGGACGGACCACAAGCGTAACCTATGCTTCCTCCATGGACATGGCCATTGTGCGGGAGGTATTTGGGAACTATATGAAAATCTGTGAAATTCTGGGCACACAGGATTCCCTGCTGGATGAAATCAGGGAAAAGCTGCCCCGCCTGGCCCCCTTTCGGACAGGGAGCTTCGGACAGCTTCTGGAATGGCATGAGGAGTATGAAGAACCGGAACCCGGCCATCGTCATATTTCCCATTTATATGGATTGTTCCCTTCAGAGCTGTTTGCAGGAAATGAAAAGCTGACGGAGGCCTGCAGGATATCCCTGAAGCACCGGCTGGAAAACGGAGGCGGGCATACCGGCTGGAGCTGTGCCTGGATCACCAACGTATTTGCCATTCTGGAGGATTCGGAAAATGCCTATGCCTACCTGCGCACCCTGCTCACCAGATCCACCTATCCCAATCTCTGGGACGCCCATCCGCCGTTCCAGATTGACGGGAATTTCGGCGGCACGGCTGCCATTGCCAACATGCTGGTGCAGGACAGGGGCGGAGAGGTGAAGCTGCTTCCGGCGCTGCCCAGGCAGTTTAAGGATGGCTATGTGAAGGGGCTTTGCATTAAAGGAAGAAAATGTGTGGATATTTCCTGGAAGGACGGGAAAGAAGAAACGCATAGGATTTACAGCAGGGAAGAAGCCAGATAACACAATAAATATAAGCGGGAAAAAGATTCTTTTGAAAAAGGGGCCGGATACAGTGATTATCGCTGTTTCCGGCCCTCTTTATGATCTAATACTTCTTTTTGTAAGCGGTTGGAGAGATCCCATTAATCTGCGAAAAAACACGGTAGAAGGTACTGAGACTTTCAAAGCCTGCCAGATAACAGATTTCAGTAACCGGAAAATCGGTGGCTGTAAGCAGTTTTTCCGCGTGCTGTACACGCAGGGCATTCAGATATGTGCTGAAATTACACCCGATTTTCTGGGAAAAGAAACGGGAGATTTGGTATTTGCTCACACCAAGATGATGCGCCAGATTATCGAGAGTCAAAGGCTCCATAAAGTGCTTTGACAGATAAGTCAGCAGCTCAGGTAAAAAGGAAACTGTTTTTTCCCTTTCAACCAGTTCTGTATGATTTAGAATCTGTCCCAGAATTACGGAAAGATAACCCTGCAGAAGACGTTGATCTAAAGTCCAGTAACGTTCTACCGCAATGGTATTAAATGCGTTAATTATATCAGGATGAATCTGTCCGGCAGACAGAAAAGGGCATTTTGGCTGCCGGGAAAAAAGCAGCTGGTGATAATTTTCAACCAGTTCAGGTGAGAATATTACCGTGAGTACATAATTAGGCTGTGTGGAGTGATAGGAATGTACGATATTAGGAAATACAATGGAGAGTTCCCCTGCATGCAGGGTTTTGCTGCTGCTGCCGATCGTGATTGTGACTTCCCCTTCGCATAAGTAAATAATTTCCAGTGTTTCATGGATATGAGGATAGAAATCCATGGGGACAAAAAAAGCCTCAAAGCTGATATCCCTTTTTTCATATATGATAGCCATGTTTCTTCCTCCACGCAATATTTGGGAAAGTTAAAATTTGATTTAAGAAGAATTCTACTATAAAAGTATTATATAGTAAAGGCACAAAGCGAAAGAAGCACAGGCGAATAAAGGTAAAGTGCAGGTGCGGATTCTAATTGTCTATAGAAACTGTGCACAGTAAGGGGAACATGTAAAAAGATTCAGGTGGGAGGATACATAATGTTTTTAAAGAAGATTAAAAAAATATTTTGCGGGGCGGCTGTCATGACTATGATGGCTATGATTATAAGCGGCTGCGGAGAATCCAAGGAAATTGAATTCTGGAATCTTTGTACAGGGCCGGACGGAGAAAATATGGTGGCGTTAATTGATGGTTTTAATGCCACAAATCCGGAGTATAAGGTCAAAAATGTTACAATGGAGGGAGGTGATTTATACACCAAGATTCCTACCGTTGTAAATTCTAAAAAGGGAATACCGGACCTGGCTTTAATAAATGATATATCCAGGCTGCGTATGTTTTATGAGCAGGGTCTGCTGGAACCGGTGGATGACACACTGACGGTTCACGTGCCGGAGCTTTCCGGGGACAGCTACAGGGCAGCCGCCTGGGATGTGGGGACCTGGGATGGAAAGCAGTATTCTATTCCGCTGGATGTAGGTGTGACAGGAATTGTATACAATAAGGATCTTGTGGATAAATATGCGCCGGGTGCGTTGGATGATAATGTGATTACAGTAGCGGAAATGATGGAAATCCTTCCGAAGGCCAAGGCTGACGGGCTGAGAACCCATACGCCTGCATTTTTCCCATATGAACAGATGGTATCCCTGGCAAAACAGCAGGGGGGAGAGCTTTTTGATGAAAATGACAATCCTACAATAAACACACCTGAATTCAAACAGGCGCTGCAGACATTAAAGGATATTATTGACGCCGGCGGCGGAAGTGACAATGGTGAGGATAACCTGCAGCTGTTTATGTCTGAAGGATCCGTATTCACCCATACCGGTGTATGGGATAAAAACTCACTTGATAAGGCGGAGAATCTTAATTGGGGAATGTGCAATACTCTGGCTTATGATCCGAATGTTTATTATAATGTTTCCTTTACAAATCAGTTCATTATGCTGAAGGATGATAAGAGAAGCGAGGAAAAAGAAAAGGTAATTGCAGATTTCCTGAATTATGTGAGAGAGCATTCCGATGTCTGGGCAAGATCCGGGCAGGTTCCGGCGAGTAATGCCGTGGACAATATGGACGAATTCAAGAGTATGAAGCAGTATCTGTTTATTGAATCTCCCGCAGAGGAAGAGGCAATCGTTATCAATACCTTCCGTTACGGCGGATATGCAGGGGATGCTTTCGGCGCAGTTCTTAATGATGTGTTATATGGAAATATGGACATTGATGATGCGCTTGTACAGGTTCAAAAAGAGGTGGAAGATAAAATAGCGCAGGCCCGGTAATGGGTCTGCAGAACAGGAGGAGCCGCCTTGAGGGCAGAGTCTGATAAAACATCAAAACAGATATCGATGAAGACAAGACGCAAGATTTTACCAATTATGTTTATTACGCCTCATTTGATTTTATTTCTTGTCTTTGCAATGATTCCGATTATCTATGGATTGTATATTTCCTTTACAAAATGGAACTTCTTAGGCGCACCGGAATGGGTTGGACTGGCAAATTATAAAGAGATCCTGCTGAATACGGAATCTACCTATTACCGCCAGTTTATGAACGGCCTGAAAAATACATTCCTTGCGGTACTCTTCAACGTGCCGCCCAGTATTGTGATTCCGCTGATACTGGCAATCGCACTGAATGTAAAGGTGCGGGGAAATAAAATATTCCAGTCCATATTCTACCTTCCCTGTCTGCTTTCCTTGTCAGCAGTGGCCATTATATGGATTCAGATATTGAATAAGCGTTTTGGTGTTCCCAGCGTTTTTGGCATCAATGCGGCTCTGACTGTCGAACAGCCGTGGGCATGGCTGACGATTGTAGTGATGTCAACCTGGTGGGGAATCGGGACCAATATGGTTATTTTCCAGGCAGCGCTTGGCGGCGTACCGAAGGAACTATATGAATCAGCGGCTATGGACGGGGCAGGAGCGGTGAAGCGTTTCTTTTACATAACAGTGCCGTCGATCCGTTTTCAGCTTCTGTATACCATTGTAATGACTACGATTGCCGGTTTCAATATTTACGGGCAGCCCCTGATGCTGACGGAAGGAGGACCGAATGGGTCCACTACAGTTCTGATTATGGAAATACGAAAGCTGGCCTTTGGCACGGGGCAGCCGATTGCCGGTATGGCTTCTGCCATGGCAATATGTCTGGGAATTGTAATTCTGATTATATCAGCCATACAGTTTTTTACGATAACCAAAAAGGATGATTGACGTTGGCGGCAAAATAGGAGCGTGAAATAAAGTCATGAGTAAGCATGCAAAAACAGTAAAAATCCTGACCTTTCTTTTTCTGGCGGTACTGGCCTTTATCTGGGTATTTCCTCTTATATGGGGAGTATGTACTTCCTTTAAGCCGGAGTCGGAAATTAAAACCATGGGCTTCCATGTAATTCCGGTGGAATGGGTGCTGGATAATTATATAAAGGTAATATGGAACAAAAATAATTTTCCGGTGATAAGGTGGTTTTTCAATTCCACGCTGATGGCCGGTGTATCCACTGTAGTATCCTTATTCCTGGTTTCCATTACGGCATATGGATATACAAGGTTTGATTTTCCATTCCTGGACAAAATGTTTTACCTGATAATGGCGGTATCCCTGTTTCCATCTATTGTAAACCTGATACCCATGTATCAGATCGTATCCTCGCTGGGATGGGTTAATACCATACTGGCCGCTATTGTTCCCGGGTTTGCCGGAGTGACGAATATCTTTCTGGTACGGCAGTTTCTGCTGGGTATTCCAAAGGAATTTGATGAAGCTGCGCGGACGGATGGAGCGAATGAGATTAAAACCTTTGCGTTCATTCTCGTGCCAATGCTGAAACCGGTGCTGACAGTGGTTGCTCTTTTTAACTTTACCGGTGTATGGAATGATTTCCTGTGGCCCACAATTGTTTTCAATGATGTGGAAATGATGCCCATTACGGCGGGCCTGCAGCTGATGAGAGGACCCTATAAAACCTTTGATATGGGAGTAATACTGGCAGCCGCTATTATTGCAATCGTTCCTACATTTGTCATTTACCTGTTTTCACAGAAGTATTTCCTTAGTTCCCTGTCTCTGGGAGCAGGAATTAAAGGATAAAATCAGTAAGCTGGAAGGGAAAGTCTCCGGTGTCAGGTGTCTTAGCAGGACAAAGGCATCGGGGACTTTTTGTCTCAAAAAATGAAAGGATTTGAATTATGAAATGTACAAAAAAATACAGACTTTCCTATACGGAGCGGGCGGAAAGAATTGTTGCGGGGCTGAGTCTGGAGGAAAAGGTCAGTCTGATGGGAGGAAACAGCGGCAGGATGGAGAGTCCCGCAGATTCCGGACAGGATCATTATAATTATACTCCGTTTCCGGCAGGGGGCATTGATAAGGCGGGAATTCCTGCCATGCTGTTTTGTGACGGACCCAGAGGAGTGGTATGTGGTACCGGAAAAACAACATGCTTTCCGGTAAGTATGCTGAGGGGAGCCACGTTTGATGTGGAATTGGAGGAAAAAATCGGCAGGGCAATCGGCAGGGAGACACGTGCTTCGGGAGGAAATCTGTTTGCGGGAGTATGCATCAATCTCCCCTATCATCCGGGCTGGGGCAGGAGCCAGGAAACGTATGGGGAAGACAGTTTTCACATAGGAGAAATGGGGAGCGCCATGGTGCGGGGCGTACAGGAAGAAAATGTAATTGCCTGTCTGAAGCACTTTGCATTTAATTCCATGGAAATTTCCCGTTTTAAGGTGAATGTTTCCTGCAATGTCCGTACGGAGCGGGAGATTTATCTGAGGCATTTTGAAAAATGTATCAGAGCCGGCGCAGGAGCAGTTATGAGTTCTTATAATAAATACCGCCAGGTATTCTGTGGACATAACCAATATCTTCTCAATCAGGTTTTGAAAAAGGAGTGGGATTTCGACGGTTTTGTTATGAGTGACTTCAACTGGGGCGTTCGGGATACCGTAGAGGCTGCCAACGGAGGGCAGACGATGGAAATGTGTGATACCAGGTATTTTGGACAGAAGCTGGTGGCCGCAGTACGGGAAGGTAAGGTGCCTGAAAGCCGGATTGACGACGCTGCCGTACGGATTGTGCGGACACTTCTTTCTTTTACGGAGGCAGATAGAAGAACCTATTCCAAAGAACTGCTGGGCTGCCGGGAACATGTGGACTTGGCGCTCCAGTGCGCGAGGGAAGGCATCACTCTGATTCAGAATAGAGGAAGGGTACTGCCCTTTCAGGAGACGCATACGAGGACTGTTGCTGTGATTGGCGGGCTGGCAGCCAGTGAGGTGACGGGAGATCATGGCTCCAGTAATGTCTTTCCGCCTTATGTAGTGACTATTCTACAGGGAGTAAAGGACCGCATGCCGGAAGCAGAAATAATATATGATGACGGTTCAGATCCAAAACGCGCCGAAAAGACTGCAGCACAGGCTGACGCCGTGGTTTTTGTAGTCGGCTTTGATTACAGAGATGAGGGCGAATATGTGCTGAAGGATGAAAGAAATACAGAGCTGGGCGGTTACGGAGGCGACCGGACGGAGACACTCGGACTGCACAGTAAAGATATCGAACTGTTGAAGCAGGCAGGTCCCGCCAATTCCAACAATGCGGTGGTTCTGATTGGAGGAAATACGATTCTGACAGAAGAATGGAAGGACTTCGTGGGAGCTGTTCTGATGGCCTATTATCCCGGCATGGAAGGAGGAAGGGCAGTTGCGGAAATATTGTTTGGTGATGTGAATCCCAGCGGAAAACTGCCCTTTGTTATTCCGGTTAGGGATGGAGATCTTCCTGCTGTGGTATGGGATACAAGGGAACAGTGGTATTCATATTACCATGGCTACAGAAAGCTGGATAAGGAAAAAAAGGAACCGTCTGTTCCTTTCGGCTTTGGGTTGTCCTATACGGAATTTGCTGTTACCTCTCCTTTGTTTACGGTTGACGAGGAAGCTGTGGAGGCAGAATGTGAGGTAGAGAATACCGGTGGCAGGGAGGGAACGGAAGTGATTCAGTTTTATGTTGGATTCAGCGCTTCCCGGCATAAACGTCCTGTCAAAACATTATGCGGTTTTCAACGGGTAACAATCCAACCCGGAGCGCGGAAAAAAGTCGGAATTATATGTCCGCTTGATGAATTGGCCTGGTATAATCCGGAATATGGCTCCTGGGAAGTAGAAGAGATGGTTTATGAAGGCTTTATTGGAACAAGCAGTCTGGAACGTGATCTGCTCAGCGGCTGTTTTGAAATCCGAAAAAACTAAGACTTGAATCCGTAATATATAACACGGAAAGACAAGCTTTAAAATCAGATAAAAAACGTTGGAAGGCTGAAGATAAAAGGCGGTATATCAAAGCTTTCCAGCGGCTTTTTATTCCCGCAAGCAACGAGCCAAGTAGCCATGCTTGCATGGATATTTGGCGACTGCCGCGAGGGGTGCTATGTGCCAGTGGCACATGTTTTGCACCGACCGAAGCGGAGTGTAGACCAAATACCCCGCTGCTCTGTAGCGCTGTAAGTTTGAAACCTCGTTGCTTGCAGTGGGGTCTTTGATTTAATCAGTTTCGTATATGTGAGGTGAACCGGTATTGTCGCCTTGAAAATAAAAAAACCATTCCTTCATGACCGATTCAACAGCCAATCCACAATGGTTTTTTATAAGCGTGCGCGAGAAGATTCGAACTCCCGGCCTTCTGATCCGTAGTCAGACGCTCTATCCAGCTGAGCTACGCGCACATCTTGTTGCCAATTAACTCCGACAACGTTTTATATTCTAACCGATGTGGAAGAGAATGTCAATAGGGTTACAAGAAAAAAATAAAAAAGGTAGAAACTGTTGTAACAGTCCAGACAGGACTGCGCATTTACTGTGCAAACCGTGAGAAAACATGGTGGCAGCAGGCATCCGGCCATACGCGTGGCAATTTCATTAGCCGGGTGGGTAAGGATTCAGCAACCTGCGCTGTTAAGCAGCAGCCTTAAATGCTATCCTGATTTATAATATTGCAAAACGTACAAAATATCGTAAATATTTTTGCTTGACACTCTTGCAGACCCATGGGAAAATAATAAAAGAACGGTTGTTTTTTTTCTGACTTTTTTAGAAAAATAATTTTCAAAGATCAGGGAAAATGGCTGAAAATGTTAAGAAGCGGAGTTATGACATCATGCCAATCCATTTGAATACCAAAGAACTGACCAAGCTGACGGAATGCTATAAGGAAGCGAGAAAGTCTACGGCGGCAATCCTTTCAGGAAACAGAGGTTTGGGAAAGTCCTGGGTCATCCAGAACTTCTGCCAGCAATGTGAGAATGTCATCAACATTTCCCTTTTGGGAGAGGGGAACTACGGGATAAGGTCGTTTGCCAATGACATTAATGCCTACATACTCACCACTCCGGAACTGGAGGGCAGCATCCCCCTGATTTCCATGAACTCTGCGGATGAGACCCAGCTTACGGATGAAATAAAATACACGGTGCTTAAGCTTTGCACCAGGAAAAGAACCGTGCTCTGCTTTGAGAATATCATGGGGCTGGAGCATTCCCTGCTTTTATATATCTGTGATCTCATCAAAATGATACTGACTTATTATTCCCGGTTGAACACTTTTGTTTTAATGGAGATCGATACGAACAGGGAAGGGGAAAGTGTTTTTAACGAGGTGACGAGACATCTGTATTCCATTACCCCGGATTTTGTATTCATTCCCTTCCGGCCCCTGGAGTATCAGCAGATGAAGGATTATTTTTATGCCTCCTTCCGTAACCTGATCCGGATTGAATCCGAGGATCTGAATATCATCCTTACCTCCTCCTTCGGTAATATTATGTGCCTGAATGCGATTATCAATTATCTGAAGCAGTCGGGGATCATAGAAAAGGAAGAGGGCCATTACATCTGCAAAAGGCTGAGCAGGGGTTATCTGGATCAGTTTATGAAGACTTATCGGGAGAAGCCGGAGACGGACAGATAGGCGGATGCGTTTAACCCGGGTAGGGAACGGGAAAAGGAAAAAGCTATTGCAAGGATCAGACTTTCCGGATCCACAATAGCTTTTTTTTATTAATAACAGTATGGCTGACGATAAGTTAATGAATACATTTCGGATAGTAGGCTTCGCTAATAAAATTTCCAATAATCAAAGTTCCGCATTCCTTACATCGCTTTGCATTATAATTTTTAATTTTGCAGCTCCCGTCATTATGTAATTCATGTTTTTGATAAGTTCCGTCAACAGTGACAGTGTGGGAACAGGAGTTCCTGACAGTTTTATCCGCCTCAAATATGTTGCCGTTTTCATCTACAAATTGCTCTTCCAAATTCTCTTCCTGGCCGACCATTTTCAGCACCTCAATCGGTTCTCCATAAGCTAATGCAGTCATTGAACAGCTGACAACAAGAAATATAGAAATAAAACAAGTTAGATATTTCACTATTTGGGGTACATAATTATCATTCATCAGATAGGTGAGTCTTCTTTTTATTTCCTTGTAACCTCCTTTTAATGGTGAAATAAATAAAATCTGCTTCTGTTTACTTGTCGCCATTTCAATAATTAACTCGCAATATAACCGGCATTCTTCCTTGCTTAAAGTTTTCGAAGCTTTCTTGTCACAGCAAATTTCGTTTGATTCATTTATCATTTAAAAAAACAAATAGGCAAGCGGATTAAACCAATGAATGCATAGAATTAGCAATGCCGCTCCCTTTACCAGTAAATCTTTGTTTTTTATATGTATAAGCTCATGGAGAAAAATCAATCTCAATTTATCTTTATCCATATTTGCAGGCAGCACTATCAGAGGATGAAGAATGCCCATAGAAAAGGCTTCTTTTCTAAAAGGAACTATATATAACTGGATTTTGGTGTTTATCCCTGTTTCTTTTTGTAAACTGCTTAACATTGCAAACAGTTCCTTATCTGATACTCTCGGGAACTCAATAAAAATCAGGGTTTTGTATTTTTTGTATTGCCAAATATATTTAACAAGGATAAAGAAAGCCACTATTAACCAGATAACCACAATTCCTATGTATATTTTCCCCGGGATATTTACCACCCATTTTGTATCGTAAAACAGTATTGCGGCATGCTTTCCTGTAATTAGAATAGCTTCGGATTGGGCAGAACTCTCTGGAATAAACAAATGCCGCAGTCCCTGATAGAACCATTTCACAAATGGCAGCGGAATCATAAAAAAGACGGCAGAAAGCTTTAACAACAATGCCTGCCATTCAATTAAGCCATACTTGTTTATAAATGGTTTTAGTAACTGAATGGCTATTACTATTATACTGCCCGTCAGTGACATAATGAAAATGGTTTTCACTCCTTCTCACCAATTATTCCCATAAGACCAGAGGATTTTTTACCATGACAAAAAATGTGGAGGATGCTGTCAAGGAATTTGAAGAAATTGTTAAGAAATCAGGGCTGGATTATGTTTATTTTCCATTGCCTGAGTAAATCCCTGGTTATAACCAACGGATACTTCTTAATATTTTTTTCAGTAATGGGATAAAATATTATTCTTTCTGTTCCGCCATTTTAAGTTCTTTCCGGACAACAATCAGCATAGTAACAAAACAGGCAGTGCCGCCGATAAAGTTGGAGATGGGTTCTGCCAGGAATACGCCGTTTACAGCAGGGGAAATCCATCTTGGCAGCAGGATGGTAAGCGGGGCGACAATGACAACCTTACGCAGGACGGAGAAGAAAATGGCATATTTCGCCTTCCCCAGCGCCTGAAATACAGTCTGGCCTGAAAATTGCAGGGACATCATAAAAAAACCAAAATAATAAATCTGCATGGAGGGGACCGCCGCTTCCACCAAATCCGCCTGGGTATTGAAAATATGGATAAAAAAGACGGGGAACAGGTGCAGGATACCCCAGATTGCGGTAGTATAAACGATACAGCTGACGGCCATGAAACGGATGGCCGTTTTTATCCGATCATATTTATCCGCGCCGTAGTTAAAGCTGATAACCGGCTGGGAGCCGTTTGTAACGCCGGACACAGGCATGGAGACGATTTCGCGGATGGAGTTGATAACCGTCATGACGCCTACATAAAGATCCCCACCGTAGATGGAGAGCGTGGCGTTGCAGACCACCTGCACAATACTGTTGGTGATTGCCATCATGAAATTGGACAACCCCAGAGTGGTGATATCGCGGATGGTTTTGCCGCAGGGACGCATACAGGATACGCGGATGCGCAGGATGGCCTTCGGGCTGGTAAGGAATCGCACGGTCCAGGCTGCGGAAGCTAACTGTGAGATAACGGTGGCGATTGCCGCCCCCTGAATTCCCATACCCAGTGTAAAAATAAAAAAGGGATCGAGAATTATATTCAGCACAGCGCCGATGAGCGTGGTGACCATACCCACCCGGGCAAAGCCCTGGGCATTGATATAGCTGTTCATTCCCAGGCTTACGGTGACAAAGACGCTGCCCAGCAGGTAAATGGAAAGGTAGCTGTCCGCAAAGGGAAACGTAGCGTCACTGGCGCCGAAGGCGTATAAAAGAGGTTTTTTAAACAGCAGCCCTATGATGGTGAGCAGCAGCCCGGTGCACAAAAGCATGGTAAAGGCGTTGCCTACAATTTTTTCCGCACCCTTTGTATCCCCCTTGCCTCTGGCGATGGAGCAAAGCGGCGCGCCGCCCATCCCGAACAGATTGGCAAAAGCGATGACTACCGTGATGATGGGCATGGAAAGCCCCAGTCCGGTAAGGGAAAGCGTGGCATGCTCAGGGATGCGTCCGATATACATACGGTCAACGATATTATAAAGAATGTTAATCAGCTGGGCGAGGGTCATCGGAAGTGCCAGTGAAACGATATTTTTAACTACGCTGCCTTTGGAAAAATCATTTTTTGTATTTTCGGGAATCATAATCAGCCTCTTTTGTTTTTTTATAATTTCTGTTATAGTGTGATTATATGCTTGCATTTTGCCTTTGTAAAGGCGGTGCAGGTTTCCTTTTGCCCGGAAGCGTGACGGCAGTGCGGGTTCTCTTTGTAGCTTACGGTAGCTGAAGATACCGCAGCCGTGTGGGGGAAGGGCCTGTATCCTATGGGGCGCTGCATAGATAACACATCAGAAAGACGAGGTTTTTAAATGGCAGCACGTGTTCAGAATATGACGGAGGGAAAGCCCTTAAGGCTTATCCTGGCTTTTTCCCTTCCGTTGATGATAGGGAATGTTTTCCAACAGCTGTATACCGTGGTGGATACCATGGTGGTGGGACAGGCGCTGGGGGTCGGGGCGCTGGCGGCACTGGGGGCGGCGGACTGGCTGAACTGGATGATTCTGGGAACCATTCAGGGCTTTACCCAGGGCTTTTCCATAAAAATGTCCCACGAATTCGGTGCAGGGGATTACCGGAGGCTGCGCAAGACGGTGGCCAATTCCATCCTGCTGGCAATTCTTACCTCACTGGTGCTGCTTGTAGCGAGTGAGTTTCTGGCCAGGCCGGTCCTGGAGCTTCTGCAGACGCCGGATACGATCATTGATGATTCGCTGAAATATCTGCGCATCATGTTTGCCGGGATTCCGGTGGTGATGGCTTATAATATTCTGGCGTCCATCCTGCGTGCGCTGGGCGATGGCAGGACTCCTCTGTATGCCATGATTGTGGCCGCGGTGATAAACGTGGCGCTGGATCTTTTGTTTGTACTGGGCTTTCACTGGGGGATTCAGGGTGCGGCGGCAGCGACGGTAATCGCACAGCTGTGTTCCGGAATTTTCTGCCTTCTTGCCATCAGCCGGGTGGAGGTGCTGGCTTTTACCAGGGAGGACTTCAAAATGGAAGGGACTCTCTGCCTGTACCTGATGAAGCTGGGGCTTCCCATGGCATTCCAGAATGCGATTATTGCGGTGGGCGGCATGATTGTCCAGTTCGTAGTCAATGGCTTCGGCGTATTATTTATTGCCGGCTTTACGGCAACCAATAAGCTTTACGGCATTCTGGAGGTGGCGGCCACCTCTTATGGTTATGCCATGGTTACCTATGTGGGACAGAATCTGGGCGCGAAAAAAATAGACCGTATCAGCAAGGGAATGCGCTCCGCGCTGATCGTGGCCATGGTTACGTCTGCCGTGATTGCGGCGGCCATGCTCCTTTTCGGCAAAGCGGTTCTGGGCTGTTTCATTTCCGGTTCGCCTGAGGATGTGGCGGTGACGATGAATATCGCATATCATTACCTGGCTATCATGAGTGTTTTCCTTCCTATCCTTTATGTCCTGCATGTTACCCGTTCGGCCCTGCAGGGGATGGGAGATACGCTGCTTCCCATGGCCTCCGGCATTGCGGAGTTTGTTATGAGAACCGGCACGGCAATTCTGCTTCCTGTGTTCCTGGGAGAGGAGGGCATCTTTTATGCGGAAATTCTTGCCTGGATCGGGGCGGACGTAATCCTGGTAACCAGCTATTATCTGCGGATGAAAAAAATGAAGGCCTTACAGAGTGCCTGATATGAAATACGGCGGAGCTATACTGCCAAAACCGATTGAAAAAACGGGCGGCTTCCATCGATGGGTGGAGGCTGCTTTTTTGTAACAATTCAGCCTTCGGCCAAACTGTTACTTTTTTTCTATACTTATTTATTTTCTGACTTGCAAAATGCAGGCATTAATTATATAATTTAGAGAGAACTCAATTATTTTAATAAAATCTAAATTATGCATCATGAATGCAGACTGATTCCTGTATAATTTTAGTCATGTGCGCCAGAGCGCACGGATGGGAGCAAAGTTGAAAGAAGTACACTTTCAACCTCCCTGAATGAAAAGTGCGCCAGAGCGCACAGATGGGAGCAAGGTTGAAAGAAGTGCACTTTCAACCTCCTTGAATGAAAAGTGCGCTAAAGCGCACAGATGGGAGCAAAAAATGGAGAAACAGCTTAAATTCAATGAACCCTGGATTGCACAGCGGGCGGACCCGTATATCTGCCGCCATACGGACGGTATGTATTATTTTACCGCATCCGTACCTGCTTATGACAGAATCATCCTGCGCAGGGCGGACAGTCTGGCCGGGCTTGCGGACGCTGAAGAAATCACTGTCTGGAAGAAGCATGAAAGCGGCATCATGTCGTACCACATCTGGGCGCCGGAGCTGCATTATCTGGAAGGAAAATGGTATTTGTATTTTGCGGCGGGCGAAGCGGAAGATATCTGGGCAATCCGTCCTTATGTGCTGGAATGTGCGGATGCGGATCCAATAACCGGTACCTGGAAGGAGCTGGGGAAAATGCAGTGCGCGCCGGAGGATGAATTTTCTTTCAGGGCCTTTTCACTGGATGCCACGGTATTTGAATGCAAAGGAAGCCATTATTATGTCTGGGCGGAAAAAGTGGGCGTGGGCAAAATGATTTCCAATCTGTACATAGCGCGTATGGCTGCGCCGAACCGTCTGGAAACCGTGCAGGTGCTGCTTACCACACCGGACTATGACTGGGAGAGAGTAGATTTCTGGGTGAATGAGGGACCGGCCGTTATCAAACGCGGCGGCAGGATTTTTCTCACCTATTCTGCCAGCGCTACCGGAGCCTGCTATTGCATGGGCATGCTGAGCGCTTCTGAGGACGCGGATCTCCTTGATCCGGCTTCCTGGACAAAGGAACGGTATCCGGTGCTGGCTTCCGATGAAGCCCTTGAAATTTACGGGCCGGGGCATAATTCCTTTACCACGGATGAAGAAGGCGGCGATATCTGCGTTTATCATGCCAGGAAGGAAGCTGTCATTGAAGGCGATCCGCTGTACAATCCCAACCGCCATACCATGCTTATGAAGGTACAGTGGAGTGAAGAAGGAAAACCGGTATTTTCTTACCGCTAAACAAACTGCGGCAATTCAGATCTGCCTGACCAGTTACAAACTGCGGGGCAGCTGTTCCGGCGCCGGCGGCGGTAAAGCCCGGGAAAAGCAGCCGGACACGCTGCACGTGTAAAATCAAATACCCCGCTGCAAGCAACGGGGTATTTGACCCTCGCGGCAGTCGCCAAATATCCATGCAAGCATGGCTACTTGGCTCGTTGCTCGCGGGAATAAAAAGAAAAGGGAGAACAAGGCAATGGCAAAAATTTTCATCAACGAAAAGAAGAAACAGGGACACATCAATCCAGAAATTTACGGACATTTCAGCGAGCATCTGGGACGCTGTATTTATGAAGGCCTCTATGTAGGGGAAAACTCGGATATTCCCAATGTGAACGGCATGAGAACGGACGTGGTGGAAGCGCTGAAGGAAATGCAGATTCCGGTACTGCGCTGGCCGGGCGGCTGCTTTGCTGATGAATACCATTGGAAGGATGGCATTGGGCCTAAAGAAAAACGGAAAAAGATGATCAACACACACTGGGGCGGCGTCGTTGAAGACAACAGCTTCGGAACCCATGAGTTTTTTGAACTGTGTGAGCAGCTGGGCTGCAAAACCTATGTAAACGGCAATGTGGGCAGCGGTACGGTTCAGGAAATGTCCGAATGGGTGGAGTATATTACTTTTGAAGGCGTATCCCCTATGGCGGATCTGAGAAAGCAGAACGGCCATGAGAAGCCCTGGAAGATTGATTTCTTCGGCGTAGGCAATGAAAACTGGGGCTGCGGCGGTAACATGACGCCGGAATATTACGCGAATCTTTACCGCAGATATCAGACCTATGTGCGTCAGTATCATCAGGACGCCCCTATTTATAAGGTGTGCGGCGGCCCTAACGTGGCTGATTATCACTGGACCGAAAAGGTGCTGGATACCTGCGCGCCCACACCGTCCCGTCTCATGAACGGTCTTTCCCTGCATTATTACGTACATCCGGACGGATGGGATGAAAAGGGAAGCGCAACAAAGTTTGACGAGAAAACCTGGTTTAAAACTATGGCTAAGGCCCTCTATATGGAAGAGCTGGTTACCCGTCATGGCGCGATTATGGATCAGTATGATCCGGAGAAAAAAATCGGCCTGATTGTGGACGAATGGGGCGACTGGTTCGATGTGGAGCCGGGCACAAATCCGGGCTTTTTATATCAGCAGAACACCATGCGTGATGCGCTGGTTGCCGGAATCACGCTGGATATTTTCAACAAGCATTGCGACAGGGTAAAGATGGCCTGTATCGCCCAGATGGTGAACGTACTGCAGTCCGTAATCCTGACGGAAGGCCCTAAAATGCTCAAGACTCCCACCTATCATGTATTCCATATGTATAAATACCATCAGGATGCGGATCTGGTGGAAAGCTATATTGAAGGACTGAAGGAAGTGGGAGAGGATGAAATCCGCGTTCCTTCCCTTCATGAATCCGTATCCGTATCCGCAGACGGGACCGTCAACCTGACTCTGAATAACCTTTCCGTGACGGAGGAGAGCGAGGTGGAGGTAAGCTTTGCAGAATTGAAGCCCTCCAGTGTTACTGCCAGCATCCTTGCGGAAAAAATGGATGCCTATAACACCTTTGAAGAGCCGGATCGCGTGAAGGAAGTGGAATTCACCAATTATGAGATTACGGAAAACGGCGTGAAATTCAGCGTTCCCGCATCAAGCGTGGTACTGCTTCGCATCCGTTAAGCAAAGGAAAGCAGGCAGGAGCGGCTATGGAAACAGACGGTAAAAAGCATTGCCTGAAATGTCTTCTCCGGGAGATGGATCAGGATGCATATTTTCAAAACCTGCATGATTACATTGCCAACCTGGATGAGGATATCAAAGCGGACGGCGTGCTTTATGAAGAAAGGCTCGCCGTCTGCAAGCAGTGTGACATGCTGCTTCAGGGGATGTGCAGGGCCTGCGGCTGCTTTGTGGAGCTGCGGGCCGTGATTGCTGTGAACAGCTGTCCCTATGACAAGTGGTGAGATGCAACAGTCCGAACGGTTACGGGGGCTGCAAAACAAAAGGAAGCTGTGCCAGACAGGCTTGACGCGGCGGAAGAAAAAAGGAATTTCCGCGGGGGTAGAGAATGCTTCATATCAAATCACTGGAGGAGGGGCTGGATATTTTTAAGGCCCTTGGCTCCGACATCCGTATAGAAATCATCAGAATCCTTCTTGAAAACAGGGATATGAATATGAATGAGCTGGCCTCCAGGCTTAAGATTACCAACGGGGCGCTGACCAGCCATGTGAGGAAGCTGGAGGAATGCGGCATTATTACCGTAACTAGCGAGTCGGCAGGGCATGGCAACCAGAAGAAGTGCTCAGTAGCCCTGGATAAAATTCTGATAGAGGTGGACAGCCCCGCACAGAATAAGAATGTATATGATACGGATTTGAAGGTGGGGCATTTTACCGGCTTTGAGGTGTATCCCACCTGCGGGATGGCATCGGCGTCAGCGTTGATTGGAGAAGTGGACGATACCAGGTATTTTGCCCATCCGGACAGATATAACGCAGATATTCTGTGGTTTACCAAAGGATATGTGGAATATGTGATACCCAATTTTATCCCCTTCGGAAATAAAATTGATCAGATATCGGTATCCCTGGAGCTGGGAAGCGAGGCTCCGGGTGTGAATAATGTATGGCCGTCGGATATCAGTTTTTACCTGAATGATGTACTGCTGGGAAAATGGACTTCCCCGGGGGATTTCGGGGATGTAAGAGGCGTATTCACGCCGGACTGGTGGTATCCCAACTGGAACCAGTACGGCCTGCTTAAGTTCCTTGTCATTAATGATAAAGGGACCTTCATTGACGGGATTCAGATTTCCAAAGTTGATATCAGCCGTTTTCACCTGGACTATAGGAGCAATATCCGCCTCCGCTTCGCCGTGGACGAAGCGGAGGAGCATGTGGGCGGCCTGACGATATTCGGGAAATCCTTCGGTAACTACAACCAGGATATTCATGTGAAGATGAGCTACAGTGAACCGGAGGAATAAGCGCTTTAATAAAGCAGAATTGTTGGAAACGTTTTTGCGCGGAGGCAACTGTTGTTCGCAGAAAATCACCTTTCAATAAAAAACAGTCTAAATATTCAAAAAATATATGGATAGGGAGGCCGAAGATTTCCGGCTTCCTTTTTTGTTGCCGGAAAACTCCCAGTACTGTACTGGAAAAATGTTTCTGTAGTTTCTCGGATGAAAAATATCCTCCTGAAATGCCTGGCTTTTCTGCCGCCGAGACCATTTTTTCATTTTTTTATTTATCACTAAAATCATTTATTTGCTCCTACAAAGTTTCTTCTTGACACACTCGTTTTACTGGAGTAGAATAAAAATATATTCTACTGGAGTAAAATGAAAGGTAATGAAAGGCATATCATTTTTACTCCGCTTGCGAAAATTAATGACAGCGCGGAAGCATGCGCAGACAGGAGTGGATATGAACGGAAAATTATTTGATTCGGAACGCCGGGTAATGGAATGTCTCTGGGACGAGGGAGATCTTTCCGCAAAGGAGATCGCGGAGCGTCTGAATAAGAAGGTTGGCTGGAGCAAGACCACCACCTATACCATCATCAGGAAATGTGTGGAAAAAGGAGCGGTTGCCCGTAAAGAACCGGGATTTATCTGCCATGCGCTTCTCAGCAGGGAAAGCGTAAGGGAACAGGAAACGGAAGAATTAATCCAACGGAATTACGGCGGTTCGGCGGATCTTCTGGTAGCCTCCCTTTTGGGGAGCAGGAAGCTTTCCTCTGAGGAAATCAGCCGGATGAAGGAAATGATTGAAAAGTGGAGGTGATGTCATGGATGTATTGGTCAAAATGAGCGTAAGCGGGGCGGTATTGATAGCGGTAATCGTCATCGTCCGCGCTCTGGCAGTCAACCGGCTGCCGAAAAAGGCTTTTCTGTGGCTTTGGGCCGCCGCATTTTTCTGCCTGATGATTCCGGTAAGGCTTCCGTCGCCGATAAGCGTTTACAGGCCGTCGGGACAGCTGGAACGGCTGGCAGTCCGCCCGGGGCTGCTTTTGTCGGAGGCTGCGGGCCAGGCGGCGTCTGAAGCTTCGGGGGCCGCGGCGGTAATGGCGTCACATTTGTCCGTCTGGCATGGGATCTGGATTGCCGGGGCGGTATTGCTGGCAGCTTTCTTCCTTGTGGGACACCTGAGGGGCCGCAGGGTTTACAGTGCGTCGCTGCCTGTGGAACAGCCCTTCGCCAAGGCCTGGCTGGAAGAAAACCGCATCAGGCGGCCGGTACAGATACGATATTCAGACAGAATTGAATCACCGCTGACTTATGGTTTTTTATGGCCTGTACTTCTGGTCCCTGCGGATATGGACTGGGCGGATGAGGAGACGGCGGCCTTTATTCTGTCTCATGAAATGTCCCATATCCGAAGATTTGATGCGTTTACCAAATGGCTTCTGGCTGCGGCGCTGTGTATACACTGGTTTAACCCGCTCGTATGGGCCATGTATATTCTTGCCAACAGGGATTTGGAGCTGGCCTGTGACGAGGCGGTAATCAGGCAGTACGGAATGCAGGCCTGTCCCTCCTACGCGCTGGCGCTCCTTGGCATGGAGGAGAAGAGGAACCGTCTGTCCCCGCTGGCTTCCAGCTTCAGCAAAAGTGCCCTGAAGGAACGGATTGAAGCCATCATGAAGGCGAAAAAGCTGACGAAAGGAAGCATTGCGGCGGCGCTCCTGGTTGTGGCGGCGGTTATCAGTATTTTTGCCACCGCTGGAATTGGTTCAAATCGCCCGGCTGTCAGAATCGAGAATATGGATAAGGAGCCGGTAGCGGAGGCCGAAGAAAACAGTCATACGCTGAAAAATACCTTATACCAGGAGTATGGCTGGGAAGACAGATACGACCGGGATTATCCGATGGAAAAAGAAGGCTATACACAGGAGGAGTACGATAAGCTCATGAAGGCATTAAAGCCGGAGGGTTATGAGGAAATGTCCATCGCCGCATTCAACAGCTTTATTAACAAGGCGCTTACGGAGGATGAAAAAGGGAGGGACGGCCTGTATTATCTGTTTGAACAGGTGGCTTCTTACATAGAAAATACAGATCCGAATGCGGGATATCTGCGTAATACAATACCTGCTTCGCTGGAGGAATACCAGACCCGCCTGAACGAGGTATATTCCGGGAAACAGATGGATCCTCAGTTTTCAGCAACGGCGGAGGCTGTCAGGACGGAGGACGTTTTTGGTGATGCGTATCCGGCAGGAGGGCTGTGGCTGGAATATTCCTTCACCTACCGGATTCTGGATCAGGACAGCCTGACCGTAGGAGAACGGGATGCTTTCCTGCAGCAGGTGATGCAGGCGGCGCAGACTCTGCTGGAAGAGGAACAGGAGCAGGGGCATACGGAACAGGAATTCCAGGCCCTTCTTGACACGGCGGGAAAAGAGCTTGCCAATGAAAAAATCGGTTTTACGGGCTGCGAAGTAAATTATTTGGAGAAAGAATAAAATGTGCGCTAAAGCGCACGGATAGGAGCAAGCTGAAAGAAAGACGCTTTCAGCTCCCTGAATAAAAGGTGCGCTAAAGCGCACAGATAGGAGCAAACATGAAGAACAGAAAAGCAGCGGGCGCGGCTGCCCTGGCCGTTGTGCTTTCCATACTGCTGACCGCCTGTGCATCCTCGCCGGGGACATCCGGAAAACTGGAGATAGATCCGGAACAAACCGCGCAGGCTGATAGCGCGGCGAACAGCAGTGCAACAGGACAGACAGAGGAACAAACCGCGCAGCCGGAGACGGAACAGGCTGGGAGCGGGGAAGCGCCGGATACCTGGACGGGCAGCACAGGCTACCGTCCGGGCCGGAACAGTTTTTTCTTTAGAAGCGGCAAATATAAATATACGGAAACAGACTATGCGCTGATACAGTCCTTCCATACGGCGGACTATGGACAAATGAGTGTGGAGGAGTTCAACCGCATGGTCATGGACTGGGATGACGAGGAGGCGTATCACAGGACGGAGGAAAGCTTTCAGCGCATTTTTACCACCCTTGAGGAAGAGGACGCCCTTTACGGCTTTGTCCATGGAACGCTGTCCAATACATGGGACGAATGTGACCGCAGGCATTATGAAACGTGTCAGCAGGAAAAAAATCCCTGGCATTCAGGGGAAGCATATTGTGAAACCTATGGAGATGTTTTTGGGGATGAGGTGCTGCTTACCGGGGCTTACTGTGATATTTCATATGATTATGAAATCCCGGATACATCAGCCATAACAGTGGAACAACGCGACAGCCTGCTGGAAAACGTCGAAAAGGAAATGCAGACGTTTCTGGAAAAACAGGATGCCGGGAAGCTGAGGGATGAAAAAAACATGGAAAAAACGCTGGATGCCGAGCTGGGCCGTATCCTGGAGAAGCTGGAGGGCGGCCTGGCCTGGGGCGGACAGAAGGAAATCTGCTATTATTGGGACAGCAGATATGATGAGCGGGACGATTCAGAGGACTGGGAGGATGAGGGGGACGAAGAAGAAAAGTATACGCCTCAGGAAAAATACGACCTTGTGCTGAAAGCCCTGAAACCGGACGGCTATGAAAAGATGTCCCTGGCTGAATTCAACCGGAAGACCCATGCGGCATTATCGGAATATGACGAGATTATGGATATTTCTTATTTATATGAAATGGTTTTGATGGAGCTGGAGGAAGAGCAGAGCCGGATCACCAATAAGACGGATGCCGATGTGAAATTCCTGCAGACCACGGTCAGCAACTCCATGGATGAATATTATGCCGCAGAAAGGTCACTGTATGCCAGGAAACAAATCGATCCCGAATATGCCGTGTCCATCAACGCTTCCCGAAAGGAGGATGTATACGGCGATGAGGTTGTGGTGGATCTGGCGGAAGGCTATTATTCCTTTACCTATCATATCCTGGATGCGGATAAACTCACCGTTGCCGAAAGGGATAAGTTCCTGGAGGATGTGGTTTCAGAGGTGCAAAAACGGGTGGACAATGCGGAACGTGGACAGAAGCTGGATGAAGCCTTCCTGAAAAAGACGGTTGACGAGGCCGGAAAAGCCGCGGGGAACGCATATATCGAATATACAGGCTGCACCATTGATTATATGGAACAGTACGAATGGGATTAAATACGGACACAGCTATATAATAATGAAGTGATAAAAATAAAATACACAAACAATACAGCCCGGAGGCCTTGCCCCCGGGCTGTGCTGCTTGCTATACCTCAGATTACCCCATAACTGCAGTTACATGATACTCTTTCTTGCCTTCTACGAAAGGAACCACATTTCCTTCGATGGTTTCTCCGTCTACGATAAGGGAGGAAACACCTTTTTCCAGATGGCCGGGGTTCTTTACCTCAATATGGTAAACTGCGCCGCGGAAACGTCTGGTGATGGTGAAATCACCGAAATCTGCGGGCACGCAGGGATTGATGCAAAGACCGTCCAGGCTGGGCTGGATACCCAGGATATACTGGGAAATATTCACGAAGGTCCAGGCAGCGGTGCCGGTGAGCCAGCTGTTCTTGGCTTCGCCGAAGGTTGCCGCGTCGCGGCCGGCGATCATCTGGGAATAGCAGTAAGGCTCGGTCCTGTGGATTTCACTGATTCCCTCCAGATAAGCCGGACAGGTCTTTTTGTATATTTCAAACGCCCTGCCGCCTCTTCCGATAACGGTTTCCGCGATGGATACCCAGGGATTGTTATGGCAGAAAATACCTGCGTTTTCCTTGTATCCCGGCGGATAGGAGGTGATTTCGCCAAGCTCCAGATGATAACGGGTATAGGCGGGCTGCAGAAGCATGATGCCGTACTTGCTGTCCAGCCGCTCCTTTACGCTGTCAAGCGCCTGCTGCGCCTTGCCTTCCTTAACACCCACGCCTGCCAGGACGCAGAAGCCCTGAGGCTCGATGAAAATCTGTCCCTCTTCACATTCGGAGGAGCCCACCTTCTGGCCATAAGCATCATAAGCGCGCAGGAACCAGTCTCCGTCCCAGCCGGCCTGAAGAAGCGTGTCATACATAGCGGCTACCTCCCTGCGGGCATCCTCCGCAATCTCCTTTTTGCCAAGGCTTTCTGCGAGCGCAGCGTATTCCTCTCCGTATTTTACGAACATGCCGCCGATGAAAACAGATTCCGCAACAGGCCCTTCGCTGGGGCCGAAGGTCTGGAAGGATTCTCCGGGCTGTGCGGAGAAGCAGTTCAGGTTCAGACAGTCGTTCCAGTCGGCGCGGCCAATGAGGGGAAGCCCATGAGGACCCTTATGGGTTACGGTAAAACGGAAGGAACGTGTCAGATGCTCAAACAGGGTGCCTTCGCCGCCGTCGTCAAAGGTTACCACCTCATCCAGGATGGAAAAATCTCCGGTTTCTTTAATATAAGCGCTGGTGCCCGCAATCAGCCACAGAGGGTCGTCATTGAAGCCGCCGCCGATATCCGCATTTCCTTTTTTGGTAAGCGGCTGATACTGATGATAGGTGCTGCCGTCGCCAAACTGTGCGGAGGCGATATCCAGGATACGTTCCCTCGCCCGTTCGGGAATCAGATGCACGAAGCCTAGCAGATCCTGACAGGAATCACGGAAGCCCATGCCGCGGCCGATGCCGGATTCATAATAGGAAGCGCTGCGTGACATGTTAAAGGTTACCATACACTGATACTGGTTCCAGATATTTACCATGCGGTTGACTTCTTCACAGCCGGACTGAATCTGATATCCGGAAAGCAGCTCCTGCCAGTATTCCTTAAGCTGTGCAAAAGCTTTTTCCACATCATCGTCGGACTGATAACGGGAAAGCAGCTCGTGAGCTTTTGTTTTGTTGATGATGCCGGGAGCTTCCCATTTTTCTTCCTCTTTGTTTTCCACATAAGCCAGGACGAAAATAAAGGAGCGGCTTTCGCCGGGAGCAAGGGTTACATTGATCTGGTGGGAAGCGATGGGGGACCAGCCGTGGGCAACGGAATTGGAAGCCTTGCCGTTCATGACAACCGCCGGATCGGAGGGGCTTCTGTAGGCGCCCAGGAAGGCGTCCCTGCTGGTGTCAAAACCGTCCACCGGACAGTTGACGGAATAAAGCGCATAATGGTTGCGGCGCTCTCTGTACTCTGTTTTATGATAAATGGTGGAGCCTTCAATCTCCATTTCCCCGATGCTTAAATTCCTCTGGAAATTCTTCATGTCATCGTCCGCATTCCACAGACACCATTCCACATAAGAAAACAGGGAAAGCTCTTTCGCCTCGCTTCCGTTATTGGTCAGGACCAGACGGCTGACCTCGCAGGAATCATTCAGCGGAACAAAGGAAAGCACCTGGGCGCTGACCTGGTTCAGGCTGCCGGTAAAACGGCTGTAGCCCAGGCCGTGGCGGCATTCATAGGAATCCAGAGTGCGTTTCACAGGCTGCCAGCCCGGATTCCACACATCCGCGCCGTCTTTGATATAGAAATACTGACCATTGTTGTCATAAGGCACGTTATTGTAACGATACCGGGTCAGACGCAGAAGCTTGGCGTCCTTATAAAAGGAATAGCCTCCGCAGGTATTGGAAACCAGTGTAAAGAAATCCTTGCAGCCCAGATAGTTGATCCAGGGCAGCGGTGTTTCGGGGGTGGTGATGACATATTCACAGCTGGCGTCATCAAAAAAACCGTATTTCATGCTTGACCTCTCATTCCGCCGTCATCCGGCAAATAATAATCCTGTTTTGCAGCCGCGCCTTATTTCCATGGCCGTCTGCTTCCCTGCTATGTTTACGAAAACGATTAAGTAACGGAGTGGAAAATCCTCCTGTAGTTTGGATTATATAGAATACCCCGGGCATTTTCAAGAGGGAAAACTTAAAATTATAAAATTTTACCGGCCTTCATGCAGGTTCCTGTTCCCACGGAATAAAGAGAGGGTGAAGGCAACGGAAGAATAAAAAGAAAAACAGCTTGGAGAAAATGTATATTTTTTATAGGTTCTTTTGGCTATATATAACAAAAATAGGCAAGGTTACGGAAAAAGAAAAAGTTGCTATTGAATTACCCTGTAAAAATGATATATGATAGTATTGCGAAAACGATTAAGGTAAGTAGAACGGCGGAAGGGCAACAATTTGACCAGGACTGGACGGTTTCGGCGGAAGGGCACAAGCCAGTCCCGCCTGCACTGTTACAGCAAAAGGAGAGTGGCATATGGTTTCCATGAAAGATATCGCAGAAGCCTGCGGCGTTTCCGTGGCGTCCGTGAGCAAGGCGCTCAATAACCATACCGATATCGGAGAAGAGACCAGGCAGCTGATCCGCCGGACGGCAAAGGAAATGGGATACTTCCCCAATTCCGTAGCCAGGGCCCTGAAAACGAACAGAAGCTATAACCTGGGCGTCCTGTTTACCGATGAGGCGAACAGCGGGCTGACCCATGATTATTTTGCCAGCGTGCTGGAGAGCTTCAAGGAAACAGCGGAAAAAAATGATTATGACATCACCTTTGTCAACCGGAACAGGGAACGGCGCAGGAAAATGACCTATCTGGAGCATGTCCGATACAGAGGCTTCGACGGCGTGGTCATCGCCTGTGTGGATTTTGAGGACCCGGAGGTGGCCCAGCTGGTGGCCAGCGACATTCCGGTGGTCACTATCGACCATATTTTCAACAACAGGATTGCCGTGATGAGCGACAACGTGAAGGGCATGCAGTCGCTGCTGCGCTATATTTACAGCTGCGGGCACAGGCGCATTGCCTATATCCACGGGCATCCCTCTTCGGTTACAGGCAGCCGTCTGTCTTCCTTTTACAAGACGGCGGAGGAGCTGGGGCTTAAGGTGCCTGATGAATATGTGCTGGAGGCAGGCTACCGGGATACCGACGGGGCCGCGGCGGCGACGCAGCAGCTTCTCGCGCTTCCCTGCCCGCCCACCTGCATCCTGTATCCGGATGATTTTGCCTGCCTGGGCGGCATGAATATGCTTCGGGAAAAAGGCCTGCGCATTCCGGAGGACATTTCCATCGCGGGCTACGACGGCCTGCGCATCGGACGGCACATGGATCCGAAGCTGACCACCCTGAAGCAGGATACGCAGAAGCTGGGAGGCTATGCTGCCGAAAAGCTTATCAGCCTCATTGAACACCCCAAAACCAGCGTGCCCGAAATCCTTGTGGTGGAAGGCGAAGTTTACGAAGGCAGATCAGTAGGGAATATCGGATAATTTTTTTAAAAAAGAAAGAGAGGAAAAGAACATGAAATTTACGGAAGGGTATTGGCTGCGCAGCGAGAAAGCGAACATTCTTTACGCATCACAGGCCTATGAGGTTCAGGAAATCCCCGGCGGCATGCGTGTGCTGGCTCCGGTGGGCTATATCAGCTCCAGGGGAGCCACGCTGAACATGCCTACGATCACAGTGGAGTTCACCGCGCCCATGGAGAACATCATAGCAGTGAGAGCCTGGCATCACGAGGGCTATGAAAAAAGAGAGCCTGTCTGCCCCAAGCATCCCCAGGCACAGGCTGTACAGGTGGAAATCGGCGAAGAAGAAGCCGTAATGACCGCAGGAAAGGTTTCCGTGCACGTAAACCTGAAGGAATGGGGCTACCATTTCGAGGCGGACGGCAAGGTGCTGACAAGATGCGGCTTCCATAACCTTGGCTATGCGCGCTGGGACAGGACGCCGTCCACCATGTTCCCCGCGGACAATTATATGATGGAAAACGGAAAGCCTTATATGGTGAACGAGCTGTCCCTGCAGGTAGGGGAAAACGTATACGGCTTCGGCGAACGTTTTACCTCTTTTGTGAAAAACGGACAGGTAGTGGACACCTGGAACGAAGACGGCGGCACCGCTTCCCAGGTTGCCTACAAGAGCGTACCTTTCTATATGACCAACAAGGGCTACGGCATTTATGTGGACCATACAGACAATGTTTCCTTTGAGGTTGCCAGTGAAAAAGTGGAATATGTGGGCTTTTCCGTACCCGGCGAAGAACTGAAATACTGCTTTATCTACGGCCCCACACCCAAGGAAATCCTCAATGCCTATACCTCCTATACCGGACGCCCCGCGCTTCCTCCGGCATGGAGCTTCGGCCTTTGGCTGTCCACCTCCTTTACCACCAACTATGACGAAGAAACAACCAGCTCCTTTATCCAGGGAATGGCCGACAGGGATATCCCCTTAAGCGTATTCCATTTTGACTGCTTTTGGATGAAGGAATTCCAGTGGTGTGATTTTACATGGGACAAGAGAGTGTTCCCCGACACCGAGGGAATGCTGAAAAGATATCATGACAGAGGCCTGAAGATCTGCGTATGGATTAACCCCTACATCGCACAGGGAACCCCCTTCTTTAAGGAAGGCGCCCAGAACGGCTACCTTGTAAAAAGAGCGGACGGCAGAGGCGTATGGCAGACCGACAACTGGCAGGCCGGCATGGGACTGGTTGATTTCACCAACCCGGATGCCTGCAGATGGTATGCGGATAAGCTGAAAACCCTGCTGGATATGGGCGTTGACTGCTTTAAAACAGATTTTGGCGAAAGAGTTCCCGTGGATGTGGAATGGTTCGATGGAAGCGACCAGGGAAGCATGCACAATTACTATACCTACCTGTACAACCAGTGTGTATTCAACCTGCTGAAGGAAGTGAAGGGAGAAGGCGAAGCCGTCCTCTTTGCAAGAAGCGCGGCGGCGGGCGGACAGCAGTTCCCTGTCCACTGGGGCGGCGACTGCTCCGCGAATTATCCGTCCATGGCGGAAACACTGCGCGGCGGCCTTTCCTTTGCCATGTCCGGCTTCTCCTTCTGGAGCCATGATATTTCCGGCTTCGAAAGCACCGCAACACCGGACCTGTACAAAAGGTGGGCGGCCTTCGGACTGCTTTCCTCCCACAGCAGGCTTCACGGTTCAGGAAGCTACAGAGTGCCGTGGGTGTTTGACGATGAGGCGAGCGATGTGGTACGCTTCTTCTCCAAACTGAAATGTACCCTGATGCCCTACCTGTACGCAAAGGCTGTGGAAGCCCATGAAGACGGCACCCCCATGATGCGCCCCATGGTATTCGAATACCCCTGCGACCCGGTGGCGGCATACCTGGAAACCCAGTATATGCTGGGAGATGCACTGCTGGTAGCCCCGGTTCTCAGAGAGGACAAAAAGGTACAGTACTACCTGCCTGAAGGAAGATGGACGGATTACTTTACCGGCGAGGTAAAAACAGGCGGCCGTTACTACGAAGGCGAATACGATTACTTCTCCCTGCCTTTGTATGTAAAGGAAAACACCCTGCTTGCCACAGGCGCGGTAAACGACAGGCCCGACTACGACTACAGGGACGGCGCAACCCTTCACCTGTATGAGCTGGCTGACGGCGCTTCCTGCACCTGCCGCATGGTAGACGTAAATGGCGCAGACGTATGCGCCATTACCGCAGAAAGAAAAGGCGGCGTTTACAGCTTTAAGGCGGACGGGGACATGAAAGGCCTCACCGTGATCCTCCACGGAATCTGTGCGGAAGGCGTAAAAGCAGAAAATGCACAGATACACACCGATTCTGTAAGCGGCTGTGTATCTGCAACAATCAGCACAAGCACCCGCGAAGTCAAAATAACCGTTGAATAAAACAGAAATTTACACACAGCCTGGCCAGCAGCCCATTACCGGCCAGGCTGTTTTTAGTTTTTTTTAATCCTTTTTTCATAAACCGTTTCCTTGTAATATACGTCCTTGTGGGGTATGATACGAATAGGAAGCAAAATAAGGAGAAAAAACAGATGACAAAATCAGAATTCCTGGACGCTCTGCGGCGTGCGCTGAACGGGAATATGGCGGCTGCATCCGTAGACGATAACATCAGATTTTATGACAGCTATTTTTATACAGAAGAAACAAAAGGAAGAAGTGAGGCGGAAATCCTTTCCGAGCTGGGAGATCCCAGGATTCTTGCCAGAACCCTGATAGATGCGGCTGACCGCGCAGGAGACGCCTACGCCCACGAAGCCAACGAGACACAGTTCAGGGGCGCATCGAGTACGGGCCCCCAGGATTCCTTCAATGAAGAAACCTTTACCCGGAGAGGCGCCGGCACCGTCCATAAGGTACGCATGCCCGGCTGGCTCATAGCCATCCTTGTCCTCTTGGCAGTGGTAGTGGTTATCAGCGTGGTAGGCTCCCTCATGTGGGCTATCCTCCCCTACCTCATTCCCATCATCCTGGTAATCTACATCGTAAAGCTCATCCGACGAAATTAAAAATAAAAAAATTCTTTGCATAAAAAAATGATTTTTTCAAATACTACTCCTGTAACAAAAATGAATCAGGAGGTTTACAATTATGTCTAAGAATGATTACAACCAGAACAGTGAAAAGCAGAACCAGCAGAACAAGTCTGAGAATTCCAGCAGCAACAGCCAGAAGAATCAGAACCAGAACAAGAACAGCTACTCTGACTGCCACGACAACAACAGCAGCAACAGCAACAACAACAATAACAGCAACAACAATAACAACAGCAAAAACAGCAGCAAAGAAAACAACTACTAATCAGTACACCTGAAAAGTAATCTCCGCCGCCCAAGCCCAACCGCAAAGGCCCGGCGGAGCTTAAAAACTGCAAAAAGCCGGGAAGCCCTGTGTAACCACACACCGCTTCCCGGTTTTTTATTTATTTTCAAGCCTTTTAAAAATCAGCGGCCTGCCACTACCCCAGGAATGAATCATTGCGCGTGGGCTGTCCGG
>NZ_KE992747.1:7206-21849 GCF_000466465.2 Clostridium sp. KLE 1755 | reverse complement strand
GGTCGCTTCGCTCGCCAGATGGATACGAAAGAGGGACCGGGCCTGCAAGCAGCCCGGTCCCTCTTTCGTATCCGTCTGGTTCTGCCCTGTTCGAAGATTATACCACAAATCCCCGCATTGTACACTATTTACTGTCGGAAATCTTTTTCCGGCGGGTGTCCGGGGGCAGCTTTTTTCATAAAGCTATGAATATGGAGGAACTTAACAGCTGCGAAAATTGTCTATTATGCAGCCGGGTTGTTTTTCGTTTCTCTTTATTAATTCCCGGTAATAGGGCTGATTATTATGTTTTCAGGGGTAATTCCCGTTTTTCTTGTAACTATGTCTTCAATCTGTGCTCTCTGGGCATCTGTAAGGCTGGGTGCATTGACTACCACGTCCACGCCGGAGCCGCTGATGCTCACTACCACGTCGTTAAAGCCTTTGGCTTCCAGAAGGATTTCAGCTGCGGTTTCTTTTTCAGCCATGTCGGTAAGGGCTATCATGCCGTTGATGGCGTCCTGCTTCTGTTCTTCACTGATGTTTGTATTGTTTATGATGTCAAGAAGTGTTTCTTTATTTTTTGCTCTGGTCTGTTCCTTCTGCAGCTTGGCTCCGGCAAGGGAGGTAACTCCTGCAGAGCTTGTAAATACGGCTTCTCCGGGTACTTCGCCGTTCTGTACGTCCGCTTCCTCAGCTACCTGTTCCGCGCTCGCTTCATCCATATTTTCCGCCACCACCGCTACCTGTGCGCTGCCCGCTTCCTGGGCCTGTGCATCCGCCGACATCTGGGCATCCAGATAGTCCGCCGCTGCCACACCGTCCAGATCAGAATCCATACTGTCAATATCCGACACCACGTCTTCCTCTGACAAATCCAGCAAAGCAGTCATATCCTCTTCTGCGTTTCCGGCATCCGCGCTTGTAAGCTTCTCTTCTCCTGCCTTGGTTCCTGCAAAATTCAGGTACCCTGCCACTGCAATCATGATTGCCAGCGCCGTAATCATTATTTGGTTGCGTTTCAACACATTCTTCACTCCTGTTCCCTCTGCTTTCTGCTATTTCATCTTAACTACTTTAATCTTATGTGCTTCTATTCCAAATAATGCCTGAATCACTTCCGTAATATTTTTCTGAATTACGGCATTCCCTCCTCCCTGGGCCACAACGGTCACGCCTTCAATGGACGGCTCCCTTATTTTGCTTACATAGGGTGTTTTATTGCCTGCGGAATCGGTCACATAGACTGTGGTTTCCTCCTGTCTGGAGTTAATCACATCCCGGCTTCCGCCCGTGCTGTCCGTCTCCTTTGTGGTGTCCATGGTGGAGGGAATATCTTTTTCCACCACCTGTTCCCTGGAGGAGTCCAGGGTTACCATGACCTTCACATTTCCCACGCCTTCCATGCTGGCTAAAAGGGACTCCAGCCGTTCCTCCAGTTCGCCTGCATAGCCGCCGGTATTGTCCTCTTCCTCAGTTTCCTGTGTTCCGGAAGCGGTGCTTTTATTCTCGGGAGCGGCTGTCTGATCCTTTTGTGTCTCCGTTTTTTTTACAGGAATGGCGATTACCATCAGCAAAATCCCCAAAAGAGCCATTATCGCCATATTTTCCTTAGTCAGCTTCTTTTTCCATGTTTTCAGCCGTTCACCCATTCCAAATCACCTCCAACTCCTCCGGGGCTATTCCAAGCTCCTCCGCAAAGGCCTCCCGCAGCTCCTGCTGTTTCTGCGCCGCCTCTGTATTGTCCGATCCGTTCAAAACAGCCTCCGCTTCCGGCCCCTGCGGGGAAATTTTCACCTTTTCTATCCGTACCCTTTGCTCTCCGTCTCCCGACACCTGCAGCAAAGGCCTGCCGTCCTCTGTCCGGGAAACAGCGGTGACGGTTACGCCGTATTGTGCCGAAACCTCCTCCAGGCTGCTGCGGGCGGTCATGGAAAGCGCCTCCTCCTGATAATCACCGCTTTGAAGCCCCGCCTCTTCCACCTGTCTGGAGATTCGTTCCATCTCCTCTTCATACTGCCGCAATGCGGTTTGAAAATTTTGCTGCGCATCGAATTTTCCCAGAGAAAGGATGGGAAGGGCTATCTGGGACAGGACCATGATGCTTATCATCATTTTTACATATTTTTCATAGCCACCGGACGGGAGGAACTGCACGATAATCTGCCCCGCCAGCATGAAAATCGTGACTTTTTTTAACAAATCCAGAAATTGCGCTCCCATTGGAGTCCTCTCCTTTCTTCGGTTTGCTATCCGATTTTCCCCGCCAGGCAGGTTATGATGGCAAACATGATCAGAAAGCAGGCGCAGGCCGTATAGCTGATTTTCAAAAGCAGCAGCAGGCCGTCTCCCGCTTTATTGACGCAGCCTGTAATCCGTTTGTCAGCCGTCATGCCCAGAAGGGCCGCGCACAGCTTCAATATACCGGCATACAGCAGCAGCCTGGCAAAAGGGCCGATGCACAGGGCGAGCAGAAGAAGGAAGGCCGCCACGCCCAGGCCGTTTTTTACAAGAACCGCGGATCCTATAAGAAGCTGGGCTGTGCCCTCCGCCAGGCCTCCCAGGCCGGGAATTGCCGACAGAGCCTTGCCCGCCGCATTCAGCTTCAGATGCTCCAGCACGGGAGTAACCATGGACTGGAGAAGGCCGATGCCGGTAATACAGGTAAGGAGGAATTTTAAAAATCCAGCCACGCCCTTCTGCAGCAGCTCTACGAGCATGCCCAGCCGTTCTTCTTCCCAGATACCGTTCATCACAACCAGCATCATGTAGATGTTTACCGCCGGAAGCCCGATGCTTTTGAGCACCTGCTCCACGCCGTAAATCAGAAGCAGAATCAGCTGGTAATACCCTGCCGCGGTGGCCGCTCCCGCCGAAAGCCCCAGCGCCAGCATGAAGGTAGGGACAAACAGGCGGACGAAAAGAAGGATTCTGCCAAGCAGCTCACCTGCAATATCCGCCGCCTGGGTAAAGGTGCGAAGCACTACAAAAAGCATGAGCAGGTAGGAAATAAAATGGGCGATATCCGCTATCTGGTGATTGTCGAAGCTTTGCATGACTACCGTAAAAAGTGCGGAAAGCACGCCGATAATCAAAAGCGTAAGCAGCAGATTCTTCATCCCCGCCATCTCAGCCAGCATCCCGTTTTTCAGGGAAGCGGCGAGGCCGGCAAACGCCTCTTTTGCATTCCCTGATAATATCTGCCCAAGAAGCGAGGAAAAGTCGATGGAGAAATTGGGAAACAGCTGTTCAATCTGTTCCGAAAGCGCCTCAAGATTCAATTCTCCGGTCAATGTGGTCCAGTCCATGTTCCCCTCCTTCCCGGGTTGCTGCTTACGCTGTGTGCGGGAATGAATTTTCAATCACACTCTAAGCCATGAAGCCTGTAATGGTATCGATCAGGGATAAAAGCACCGGCATTCCCGCAAGCAGCACAGTCACCTTCCCGAACAGCTCCACCTGGGCGGCAATGGCCTGATATCCGGCATCCCGGCAGAGGCCTGCGCAGAATTCGCACAGATAGGTAATGCCGATCACCTTGAAAAGTATCCCGAAATAAGCGCCGCTTCCTTCCAAAAACCCTCCCAGAGCCAGCACGGAGTCCTTCATCTGCATCAGGTATTCACAGACATAAAAGAAAATAACCAGCGACACGCCGATACCGATATAAGCGCTGTATTCCTGTTTCCCGGATTTGAACTGAAGCCCTATCAGAACGCCGGTTATGCCCAGCGTGGCGATTTTTACCATATCCATTTCCTGTCCTCTCCTTTCCGTCAGAGCTGAAACAGGTTCTGTATTGTAGTAAACAGATCATATATGTAGGGAATGATCCAGGTGAGAACCAGTATCAGGCCGGCCAGCGAAAGGAGGAACGCATGCTCCTCCCGGCCGCTGTGCTTCAGTATCTGGCTGAGGATAGTCACCAGAATCCCTACCGCTGCAATTTTAAAAATCAGACTTACTCCCATTCCATTCTCCTTCAAGTCATATCAGCAGGATGGCCATCAGCAGCCCGCCCGCCGTACTTACGGAAAGAACTGCCTTTTTGCGGCTTTCCGCTTCTTTCCCCGCTTTTTCCTGTGCATGCGAAAGCTCCTTTACAAATTGCTCCAGGGAAATCAGCTGCATCTGCCCGTCCACAAATCCGGTAAAGCCGGGGAAGGAAAGCAGAAGCTCCTTTTCCCTGGCGTCAAGGCAGGTTGTCTTCAGCCAGGAGGGCATTTCCTCCTGCCATACGGTCTGGAAGGAGCTTCCGCTCTGCTCCTGCGCCCTCTTTCCCATCCGTATGAAGCAGTCCCCCAGCTCTGTGTGCAGGCGGTTACCCACTCTGATCATTCCCTCCGGCAATGTGGCCCTGCTGTATCCCACTTCACTTTCCAGCATGGTAAATGCCCTTGCCAGCTGCCGCAGCTGCGCCACGTGCTTTTCCATATCCCTGCACATGCACAGGCCGAACCCGGCGCACCCCATAACCAGCAGAAGCGCGCCGGTAAGCTTCAGCATGGCGCCCTCCCGGCCAGAAGCTTCCTTCCGCCGTCCAGTACGGCATCCACCGCACATTTCCCCTCTTGCCTGGTGAGTATCACATAGCGGTCAAAAATCTTTATTTCATCCAGCTTCATCCCGGACAGCCTGCTTTCCGCCTCCTCCAATGAACCGGCATGGATGGTTGCCAGAACGCAGCATCCGCAGCAGATCGCCTTTTTCAGCGCCCGGATATCCTCTTCACTTCCCAATTCATCCACGCCGATAACCTTTGGCGCCATGGAACGGATCAGCAGCATCATGCCTTCCGCCTTCGGACAGCTGTCAAGGATATCCGTGCGCATTCCCACATCATTCTGCGCCCTCCCCTGAAAGGTTCCGGCAATTTCCGAACGTTCATCCACAATCCCCACAGTCACGCCGGGACCGCAGGAATTCCCATCGGAAACCTGCCTCACGATATCCCTCAGCAGGGTTGTCTTACCACAGCCGGGCGGCGAAAGAATCAGTGTATTCAGGAAATGTCCGTCCCTGTAAAGAAAGGGCAGCACGGCGTCCGCCGCTCCCCTGATTTCATGGGAAATCCGGATATTTACACAGGAAATATGCTTGATATTCCTCACTCTGTCCGAATCCGTCAGCACAGCTTCCCCTGTAAGCCCCATACGGTGTCCGCCCGGCAGTGTCAGGTAGCCTCTGCTGATTTCTTCTTCAAAAGCATACATGGAGTAGCTGCATGCATAGGCTATCAACTGATCCAAATCCTCCTGTGCAGTGACTGCAGGCCGGTCAGTCCGGCATACCACATCCCCGGATTCCTCCTGGAAAAATTCTCTTCCGTCTATGTACAAAAGCACCGGTTTTCCAACGCGCAGCCGGATTTCCTGCAGCTGCTGCGCAAATCCGGCGGTTTTCTTCCACCTGGGCCGCATTCGTTCCGGAAAGATCCGCAAAATATCTTCCCTTTGTGTCATGGGCACACTCCTCGCTTTCCGGACAGGTTCCTTTCAAGCAGTCTGTCCAACTTTCTGCTTATCTCAGTATATGTTGTACATGCCAGGTTATGACTGCGCGGACAAAAATAAGCCGGAGGAATATGTCAGTATATTCCTCCGGCTTATTAAACTGCCGATTGTTTCTATTAAATTAATAATCCGGTATTTAAACCTGGGCAACATCCTTCATGGAGAAGCTGATTCTGCCCATTTTGTCCTTACCAAGGCATACAACGGTAACCTGTTCTCCAAGAGTAAGAACATCCTCTACACGGTTGATTCTTTCCTTTGCGATCTTGGAAATATGAACCATTCCTTCTTTTCCGGGAGCGAATTCGATGAATGCGCCGAATTCCTTAATACTTACAACGGTTCCCTTGAAAATCTGGCCTTCCTGGAAATCAGTGGTGATGATCTTAACCATCTCTACCGCTTTATCCATCATTTCCTTATCGGTTCCGCATACGGAAACCTTTCCGTCATCGGTAATATCAATCTTAACGCCGGTGCGGGCGATAATCTCATTGATTGTCTTTCCGCGCTGTCCAACCACATCACCAATCTTCTCGGGATCGATCTGTACGGAAATAATCTTGGGAGCGAACTGACCGACCTCAGCTCTGGGAGCTGCAATGCAGGGAGTCATGATTTCATTCATGATATACTCTCTTGCTTCCTTGGTCTTGGCAATCGCTTCCTCTACGATAGGCCTGGTCAGGCCGTGAATCTTAATATCCATCTGGATTGCGGTAATACCGTCATGGGTACCTGCCACCTTAAAGTCCATATCCCCAAAGAAGTCTTCCAGTCCCTGGATATCGGTAAGCACGATGTAATCATCATCGGTATCGCCGGTTACCAGACCGCAGGAGATACCTGCAACCTGCTTCTTAATGGGAACGCCTGCAGCCATCAGTGACAGAGTAGATGCACAGATGGACGCCTGGGAGGTGGAACCGTTGGATTCAAAGGTTTCGGATACGGTACGGATTGCATAGGGGAATTCATCCTCTGAAGGCAGTACCGGTATCAGAGCTCTTTCAGCAAGCGCGCCATGTCCGATTTCACGGCGTCCCGGTCCTCTGGAGGGTTTGGTCTCTCCTACGGAATAGGACGGGAAATTATAATGATGCATATATCTCTTATTCACTTCATTCTCATCCAGGCCGTCAATTCTCTGCATTTCAGACAGAGGCGCCAGCGTGGTGATGGTACAGATCTGAGTCTGTCCGCGGGTGAACATACCTGAACCATGTACTCTGGGGATAATATCAATTTCTGCAGCCAGAGGTCGGATCTGTGTAATCGCACGGCCGTCAGGACGCTTATGATCCTTGAGAATCATCTTACGCACCGTCTTTTTCTGGTACTGGTAAATTGCCTCGCCCAGAACAGGAAGCCATTCTTCCTTATCAGCAAAAGCTTCTTCCAGACGCTCTGTAATCTTTCTTATATTTTCTTCCCTTACCTGCTTCACATCGGTGAATACAGCTTCTTCCATTTCTTCAGGAGGGATGATTTCCTTTATTGCTGCAAACAGCTCTTCCGGAACGGCACAGCTTGTATATTCATGCTTTGCCTTGCCGACTTCCGCTACAATCTGGTTGATAAAAGCAATGATTGACTGGTTTACCTCATGTGCCATGTAGATGGCTTCGATCATTTTAGCTTCCGGGATTTCATTGGCTCCGGCTTCGATCATGATGACCTTTTCACTGGTGGACGCCACCGTCAGGTTCAGATCGCCGTTCTTCCACTGCTCCTGGGAAGGGTTGAGAACGAATTCTCCGTCAATCAGGCCTACCTGTGTCATTGCGCAGGGTCCGGCAAAAGGAATGTCGGAAATGCTGGTTGCGATAGCGGAACCAAGCATAGCCACCAGCTCGGGGCGGCAGGCAGGATCTACGGAAAGCACCAGGTTATTCAGGGTTACATCATTTCTGTAATCCTTAGGGAACAGAGGGCGCATGGGACGGTCGATAACACGGCTCGTCAGAACGGAGTTCTCGCTGGCCTTTCCCTCTCTTTTATTGAAGCCTCCGGGAATCTTTCCTACGGAATACAGCTTTTCTTCATATTCAACGCTCAAAGGGAAGAAATCAATTCCTTCTCTGGGCTTCTCACTCGCCGTAGCTGTGGATAAAACGGTGGTATCACCATAATGCATAAATGCGGCGCCGTTAGCCTGTGCCGCTACTCTGCCGACATCTACACTCAGGGTGCGTCCGGCAAGTTCCATGGAAAATGTTTTGTACATCTTGTCTCTCCTTTTTTCGAACATTACTTGTCAGTCAGTTCTTCCCGTATGCCGGGGCTGGCTGTCGCGGCAGTTTCCGGATCCATATATATGGTACCGGACTTTTCTGTCCGCAGGTGCAGTACTGGTGCTGTTCAGGCACAGAAGATGCCGAAACTACTGACAAATCCACTTACTTCAGCACGGCGGCAAATGGACTTATCAGTGGTCTCGGAAGCATTCTTCCGACCTGAAAAAGCAGAGGCGGCATCCGTTTATGCGGAGACGCCCTGTGTACAGGGATGGAAATGCAGTTCTATCCGGTTTTGCATATAAACGTCACCTGATATCCGCGCCGTTGTTAACTCCGTATCCGGCGGCTTTTTTCTCCATCATCGTACAATAAGGCGGAAGACCTCAGAAAGCTCTGAAGTCAAATCCGCCTTGTTTTTGTTAATTACTTTCTGATTCCAAGTCTTTCGATCAGGGAACGGTATCTTTCGATATCCTTTTCCTTCAGGTAATCAAGCAGACCTCTTCTCTGTCCAACCATTTTCAGAAGTCCTCTTCTGGAATGATGATCCTTGGGGTTGCTCTTAAGATGCTCGGTGAGCTCCTGGATTCTCTCTGTCAGAACTGCGATCTGTACTTCCGGTGATCCTGTATCGCCTTCGCCTCTCGCATATTCCTTGATGATTGCTGTTTTCTTTTCTTTGGAAATCATGTGTGTTCCTCCTTTTTATTAAACCGCCTGATACCAGGATGAGGTCGGAGTGTCCTTCATCTGGGTACCGGCTGAATTCATACCTGAAAAGTATAGCATACTCTTCCCGGCTTTGTAAACCTTTTTTTAATAAACGTTACTGGTTCAGCACACGCTTCACGGCATAAGGCGTACGGTAAGTGGCATTGGAAATCTTTATGCCGCTTCTGGGATTGCTGGCATGGATAACCTGGCCGTTTCCGATATAAATAGCCACGTGGTTGACTCTTCCGTTCTGTGCATAGAAGATCAGATCGCCGGGCTGCGCCTCAGAAAGGCTCACCTTCGATCCCATAGTGCTCTGTGCCGCTGAGGAATGGGGCAGGGATACGCCGTACTTCTTAAATACGCTAAGGACGAAACCGGAGCAGTCCGCGCCACTTGTCAGACTGGTGCCTCCCCATACATAAGGATTGCCCAGATACTGCTTCGCATAGTTGACCAAATCCACCCTGACGTTGGAAACTCCCTTGCCATAGATCAGTTCCGTCTGGGTCACCGCTCTGTCGAGCTTCTTGGCTATATCCACATAATCGGCGGATACGTAAGCCTCCTCGTCATCCAGCATGATCTTAACCCATCCGTCCAGCTTCTCCACGACTTCCAGCTCTTCGCCTTCCGCCACCTGTGTGATTACCGGGTTGTCCGTTCCCGGGCCCTGCCGCACAAACAGTCCGCCGGAATTGCACACCGCCATATCGGTTGCAACCTTGTCCGCCCTGTCCCTGGCTTCCTGACCTGTTAACAGGAACTCAGCTTTTACGTATCCGTTAACCTTGCCGGATTTGATATGCGCCCAGCCGTCCTTGATTTCAAGCACGTCGCAGCCGCTGTTCTTGCTCATCTTGCCAACAAGCTTGCCGTCCTCACTGGGTTTCTCACGCACGTTCAGATAATTGGATACATTGGCTATTCCCAGATTACTGAAGCCGTAGATCGCTTTTCTTTCTATTTTAGCTTCTTCCGCCGCCGCAAGGTATTCTTCTTCCTCCACGTTCGCTTCCAGAATCTCTCCAACGCCTGCCGAGGGCACAACAACACTGCCGTTTCCGGCCGCCATTACAGTCATTCCGGTATATAATACAAATCCAGCCGCCAACACGCCAATTGCTTTTGTTCCTTTTAACATAAAAATATTTCTCCTGTTAATTATCCTGCATCTGCTTCATTCCTGAGGGAATTTTTACAGATTCCTTTCAAAATGTTACAATATTGTTACAATCGTATTATATTCAAATTTTAATTCCCTGTCAATCCATATTTCCCCTTATTTCCTGGAATTTATTTCTAATATAACCGTTGTGTCCCTTCACAGTTACCCTTCCGCCGCAAAGAAAAAGTCCTTTCATCCGTTTCAGAATGGAAGCGTTGGATGGAAGGACTCTTTTCTGCCTCCTGCCGGCCAAAGACGGCGGCGGGAGTATTTTCATTATTATTACATGGCTTTACTTACTTCATATTCCGTATTATTCATGGCAAATGCGATATTGGTGGCATGATCCGCCACTCTCTCCAGTCCGCTCACCACATCGGAGAAAATCATACTGGCTTCCGGCGTACACAGGTTCTTGGTCATACGTTCTATGTGGGATTTCTGGATTTCCCGTTCCTTCTCGTCAATGGCATCCTCCAGATTCGCCACATCCTCGGCACGCTCATCAGAGCCTGTGGAGAACATTTCCACCGAAAAACGGATGATCGTATTGACCATATCCAGCATCTGTCCCAGCTCATGCTGCGCCTCCTTGCTGAAGCCTACGCCGGTGGCCTTTCTCTGTCTTGCCGCATCAGCCACATTTTCCGCATGATCGCCGATTCTTTCAATATCATTTACAATATGGAACAGGGCGCCGATGCTCTTCTGATCCTCAATGGGCAGTGTGGTCTGGTTGATTTTAACCAGATAGTTGGTAATGGAATGATTGAGGAAGTTGATATTCTTCTCCACCGAATAAACGGTTTCAATATCTTCCTCATCCAGGGTTATCAGCGCGTTCATGGCGCGGTTCAGGTTGTCGGAGGCAAGATCAGCCATACGCTTCAGCTCCTTGTCCACCTCTACCACCGCCGTAGCCGGATTGAAAACGGTCCTGTCCCCGATATATTTCAGCGTGAAATTGTCGCGGTCGTCCATCTTCATGTCCTCGCCAGGCACGAAGAAATAGGTCATTTTGACGATCAGGCCGGCAAACGGGAAAAGCGCCAGTACCTGGAACACCTTGAAAATAGTATGGGCGTTGGCCACGAAACGTCCCGGGTTGGAGCCGGAAACAATATGAAGCAGATCGATAATCGGCCCCATGGCAAGCTTAAGGATGATATACATCAATACCGTTCCTATTACATTGAACAGGAAATGGATCATGGCAGCCCTCTTGGCATCCTTCTTGCCGCTCAGGGAAGCCAGCAGCGCGGAGGTACACGCGCCGATATTACAGCCGAGTATGATAAACAGACAGATGGGAAGCTCCAGCAGCCCCTGATTTGCCATCAGCAGCACAATACTTACCGTTACAGAGGAGCTCTGGATTACCGCTGTCAGCAGCGTCCCTACAAGAATGGCAAGCATCGGGCTTGTCAGGGAAGAAAGAATATGCACTATCTCCGGCATGTCCCGCATACCCGACATGGCGCTGGACATCCCGGACAGGCCCATGAAAAGAACGCCGAAGCCAAGGATAATATGACAGATTTTAACAATGTTCTGCCGCTTGCAGAACATGATGCCCAGGATTCCTGCCAGAAGGAATACCGGGGCTATCTCAGAAAGGTTAAAGGAAACAAGCTGGGAGGTCACCGTAGTACCGATATTGGCACCAAAGATTACACCCGCCGCCTGATACAGATTCATCAGCCCCGAGTTGACGAAGCTGACCACCATTACCGTACACGCCGAGGAGGACTGTATAACCGCTGTAAAAATAATACCGACCAGCATTCCAACAAAGCGGTTCTTGGTAAACATCTCCAGGATGCCCCTCAGCTTGGCACCCGCCGCCTTCTCAATACTCTCGCTCATCAGCCGCATGCCAAACAGGAACAATCCAAGGCCCCCGGCCATTGACAACAGCATCGCACCTATACTCATCTTTTGTCTTTTTCCTTCCCACCTGCGAAAAAGGCCTTTCGGCCTTTTCTCCAGGGTTTGCATTATACATCGATTTTACTTTTTATTTACGCACACTTTACGTATATTTTAAGGGATTCTTAAGAAAGTTACAAGAGGAAATGGGGAAAATGTTGATTTTTGTATCAGACGCTTACAATATACAGATAAATTTTGTTGGCTGTTTAACCAGAAAATGGTATACTAAGGAAAAGATTTTATTGGGGAATAAGGAGGATATGCAATGAAAAAAAGGATAGTGACTCTGTTAACCACAGCCCTGCTTTTGAGCTTCGCCTTCTCGTCCACGGTTTCGGCCGCAGGCTTTGTCCAGGATACGGCAGGGGTAAAGTTCCAGAACGATGACGGAAGCTTTGCCGCCAACACCTGGGTGCAGGCCGGGACGGGCATCTATCATCTGGATGCCGCCGGTTTCGTGCAGACAGGCTGGATTCAGGTAGGTGAGCTCTGGTATTACCTGGATGAAACAGGTGTATGCACCAACCCTGAGGGAAGCCCGGTTGGTCCCAATGCCGAAGCCGCCACCCCTGCACCTGCAGCGCCTTCCCAAACAGCTCCGCCCCAGGCGGCCCCCGCTCCCGCCCAGACGGCTCCCGCACCGGATGCCGCCATCGCCGCTGTTTTTGAAGCCGCGGGCTGGACGCTGTATGCGCCCACTGATGCGACACTGCTGCAGAATGGCATTGCCTCCGGGCTGATAGGCTTTGACGGCGCACGCTACTGGGCGTCACCTGTATTTACGGCGGCCCTGGCAGGACAGACTGTCCCTGCGCCGCAGCAGCAGGAAGCGCCGCAGGTAACAGCGGACAAGCCTCAGGAGAAAACCGTTTACATCACGGCTACCGGCAATAAATATCACAGAGCAAGCTGCCGTTATCTGGAGAAAAGCAAAATTTCCATCGACCTGTCCGACGCCCTCGCCGCCGGTTATGGCGCCTGCAAGGTCTGCAGGCCCTGAGCCGCATAAGCAAACACCTGAAACAGCATATCTGCAGGTCACAGAAAAACCGGAGACGTCACAGCCTCCGGTTTTTCCAATATTCCCTGCCCGCTTCTATGTCCCGGGCCATATTCTGCTTTAATTCTTCCACACTTGAAAACTTCATCTCCGGACGGCAGAAGGAATACAGGCTCACCTCCACATATTCCCCGTAGATTTCCTCATTAAAATCATAAAGATTTGTTTCCACGCTCATCTGGCCGCTGTTGCTCACCGTAGGCCGGCAGCCGATATTTGTAATGCCGTTCAGCTGTCTGTTTCCGGCGGATAACCGGGAAAGATACACGCCGTTTGGGGGCAGGAGCTTGTCCCTGGGAGGAAAAAGGTTCACCGTGGGCATCCCCAGCGTCCTTCCCAGCCTTTTCCCATGCATGACATTCCCCGCCACACAGTAGGGAGCGCCCAAAAGCCGTTCCGCCAGCTCCATATTCCCCTTCTGCACCTCTTCTCGCACAAAGGTGGAGCTAATCTCCCGGCCGTTATACATGATTTTGTCGATAACCTGTACCTGATAACCCATCCGTTCGGACATGGCCTGCAGAAGATGCCAGTCCCCCTTTCCTCTGTCTCCATAGGAAAGATCCGTCCCTGCCGCAATAAACCTTGTCTGCAGCCTGTCATGCAGCACTTCCCGGACAAAGGTCTCCGGCGGCATGGCCGCGGTTTCCGCATTCATGGGGAATTCAATCAGAAGATCGATTCCCATCCGGTCAAAAACCCGTCTTTTTTCTTCCTTGGTTGTCAGCTCTGCCTGCGGCTTCCCTGAGAAAAACACCCCTGGAGGGGGATCAAAGGTGAAAACCGCCGACTGCAGCCCATCCTCCTTTGCCTTCAGAATCTGAGAAAGAAGCATTCTGTGGCCCTGATGAATGCCGTCAAATTTGCCGATGGCCACCGCCGTATGGTGTTTACATTCAAATTCTGTCGTACCCGAAATTATCTGCATTGAATCACTCCAGTATCCGTACTTTCCGTTATTTCTGCGGGATATTTATCTAAAGGGTTTGGTTCCTTCACGGTCACATTACAGGAACATTTTTACGGGCTGATACCTTTCCTTCTCCTCCGAGAAGGCATAAATGCCGTAAAAACGTCCTTTTCTGTCATACACTCTCACCTGTCCGCCGTCCGGAGTCCTTACGCTTTCCTCCGCCTGGCCGGGATAAAAGGCATTCCCGTTTTCTATCAGCCTGGCAAAAGCGTCCTTCACCGTAAGGGCAGGAAGCTCTGTAAACATCGCTTCCACAGGTATCACCTTTTCTTCCAGCCTGCCCTGCGCCGCCAGTTCTTCCAGCTGGGAAAGCTTCAGCGCGCCGTCAATGGTAAAAATGCCCACTCTTGTGCGCTTCAGGCTTTTCATGGTGCCGCCGCAGCCAAGCTTCTGTCCGATATCATGGCATAAGGTCCTGATATAGGTTCCTTTGGAGCAGGCAACGCGGAAGGTGATTTCCGGCAGGCTGACGGAGAGGATTTCGATGCTGTGGATTTCCACCGGCCTGCCCTTCCTCTCCACTTCCTTCCCCGCCCTGGCCAGCTCATACAGCCTTTTGCCGTTCACCTTCAGCGCAGAGTACATGGGCGGGATCTGTTCATAAGCCCCCACAAAGGATCGGATGGCCTCCACAGCCTGCTCTTCATCCGCCGTCACCTCATGCTCCTCCAATACCGTTCCGGTCACGTCCTGGGTATCCGTCACCTGTCCCAGAAGAAGCACAGCCTCATATTCCTTGCTTTTATCAGTAAGCATATCACACAGCTTCGTGCCGCTGCCCAGGCAAACAGGAAGTACCCCGACCGCTTCCGGATCCAGGGTACCTGTATGGCCGATTTTTTTCTGCCTGCATATGCCGCGCAGCTTTGCCACCACATCATGGGAGGTAAAGCCCGCTTCTTTATAGACATTCAGAATGCCGTTTATCATGTATTCCGCTCCTTGATAAACTGTTTCCAGCCGTCCGGTCAGGCTTAACGAGCAGAAAAATGCCCGCTGGCCGGGTAGTTACAGCTGCTTTTCAATATGTAACGAAAGGTTATTGATTACATCATGGCAGGGGG
>NZ_KE992747.1:0-7106 GCF_000466465.2 Clostridium sp. KLE 1755 | reverse complement strand
TGCCGTTCATGGTGCAGCCCGCCGCGCGCACATGCCCGCCTCCTCCGAAATAGGAAGCGATCTGCGATACATTGACGAGGCCGCCGGATCTCATGCTCACCTTATACTCCAGCACGCCTGTTTCATACATGAATATGGCGCATTCCACGCCCTTGATACTGCGAAGCTGGCTTACAATGCCCTCCAGATCCTGGGGCGAGGCTCCATAAAAATCCATGGTTTTCCTGTCAATGACGCTGACCACGCATTTTCCGTCCATGAAAAGGATGCTTTCCAGCAGTGCGCGGCCGAGTATCTGCGTCTGCAGATAGGTTTTTTCATAAAATGTCTCTTCTATGAGACGGCTGAAATCAAAGCCATAGGAAATCAGCTTTGCCGCCGCCCGAAGGGTTTCCGGCGACGTATTGGAATACTGGAACACGCCCGTATCATGGATAATGCCGATATAAAGCGCTTTGGCAATCTCTTCGTCCAGCTGTTCCTTTTCCGTCAGATCATAAATAAGCTCGCTCGTAGAGCTGGCTGTGGGAACCACATAATTCACATCCCCGCAGCCCTTATTGCTGATATGGTGGTCAATATTTATCTTTTTCACAGCGCTGTTGAAATACGCTTCTGCTCCTCCCAGGCGGTCGGACGCAGTATCCAGGGCGAAAAACACATCAAAGCGTTCCTGCTCGCCGTATTCGCTGTCAATTTCTTCCACACTGCTGATGCAGCTGAAAATATCAGCCGGTTTTTCCAGGAAAATATGAAGGTCCGCATCGGGCCTTACCTTTTTCAAATAAAGGTAAAGGCCCATACAGGAACCGACACAGTCTCCGTCCGGACGGATATGTCCGCTGATCCCTATCCTTTTTGCCTGTTTACATTCTTCCAAAAGCTTCATATCAGACCTCCCTGCTGTCAAACATGCGCCAGGCGGAAGCATCTGCCGGCTTATTCTTCTCCGGCTTCCTCATCCGTCTCCGCCTGCGTCCCTGCGCTGCCCATAACTTCATCAATCTTATGGGACATGTTTACTCCGTAGGCAATGGACTGATCCATGATAAAACATACCTCCGGCGTAATACGAAGATTGATTTCCTTCGCCAGCCTGCTTTTGATAAAGCCGGCGGCGCTTCTTAAGCCGGCCAGCGTATCCGCCTGGGCTTTTTCATCCCCAAGCACGCTGATCCATGCCTTGCAGGTCTTCAGATCCGGAGAAACCTCCACCGCTACCACTGAAGTAAGGGGAGCGATTCTGGGATCCTTTATTTCCCCCCGGATGGTTTCGGCAAGCACCTTCTGCACCTCCGTATTGATCCGGGTATTTTTAACACTGTTTTTTCTCATATTACTCCTACCTGTGAGGCAGCATTCCTTCGCAGCTTACCTGGGAACCTCCACCATAATGTAGGCTTCCACGATATCGCCCTCCTGAATCTGGTCAAAGCCGTCAAAGACAAGACCACATTCATATCCGGAACGTACTTCCTTCACATCATCTTTAAAACGCTTGAGACTTGCCAGAGTGCCTTCATAAATCTGATCCTTGTCTCTGGTAATTCTCACCTTGCAGTCTCTCTTGAACTCACCGTCAAGCACATAGGAACCTGCAATGTTGCCCACTGCGGATGCTTTGAAAATCTGACGCACTTCCGCATGGCCGATAACCTTCTCCTCAAATACAGGATCCAGCATACCCTTCATTGCAGCTTCGATATCCTCGATAGCCTGGTAAATAACTCTGTACAGACGGATATCCACGCCCTCTCTTTCGGCCGTTGCCTTCGCCGTTGCATCCGGACGGACATTGAAGCCGATAATGATGGCATTGGAGGTTGCGGCCAGGGTGACATCGGATTCGTTGATGGCGCCTACGCCGCCGTGGATGCATTTTACAACCACTTCTTCATTGGTCAGCTTAAGCAGGCTCTGTTTTACCGCTTCCACGCTGCCCTGTACGTCGGCCTTGATAATCAGGTTCAGTTCCTTCAGATTGCCTTCCTGAATCTGGCTGAACAGATCATCCAGAGACATTTTAGCCTTTGTCTCTTCCAGCTTCTTCTCTTTATTCTGTGCGATAAAGGTTTCCGCATAGGCTCTCGCCTCTTTGTCGTTCTCATGTGCCAGGAATACCTCGCCGGCATTGGGAACATCGGAAAGGCCCAGGATTTCCACAGGGGTGGAAGGTCCTGCTTCCTTGGCGCGTCTGCCCTTATCGTCTATCATTGCCCTAACCTTGCCATGGCATGCGCCGGCAGAAATAAAGTCGCCCACGTGAAGGGTGCCCTTCTGTACCAGTACGGTTGCCACAGGTCCACGTCCCTTATCCAGCTCCGCTTCGATGACAAGGCCTCTTGCCTGTCTGTTGGGGTTGGCCTTCAGTTCCAGTATTTCGGAAGTAAGCAGGATCATCTCCAGCAGCTGGTTGATGCCGTCGCCGGTCTTTGCGGATACCGGTGCGAATACGGTGCTTCCGCCCCATTCCTCGGGAATAAGCTCATATTCTGCCAGTTCCTGCTTCACCCTGTCGATATTGGCATTGGGTTTATCCATCTTATTTACAGCAACGATGATTTCAATGCCTGCAGCCTTTGCATGGTTGATCGCTTCCACGGTCTGGGGCATAACGCCGTCGTCCGCCGCAACCACCAGGACCGCGATATCCGTGGAGTTGGCGCCGCGCATACGCATGGCTGTAAACGCCTCATGTCCGGGAGTATCCAGGAAGGTGATTTTCTGTCCGTTAATCTGTACGGTATAAGCGCCGATGTGCTGGGTGATTCCGCCCGCTTCACGGTCTGTTACATTTGTCTTTCTGATAGCATCCAGAAGGGAGGTTTTACCATGGTCAACATGACCCATAACACAGATAACAGGAGGCCTGGAAATCATATCCTCTTCGTTCTCTTCGTCTTCCTTCAGCAGTTCTTCAATGACATCCACCTTAATTTCTTTTTCGCAGATAATGTCATAATCAATGGCGATATTTTCCGCATCTTCATAGGAAATTTCCTGATTCAGGGTAACAACCTTGCCCTCCAGGAACAGCTTCTTGATGATTGCGGCAGGCAGCAGCTTCATTTTATCGGCCAGTTCCTTAATGGTGATGGTATCACCTACGGTAATAACCTTGATCTGTTCCTCCTGAGCCTCTTCCTTCTTAGGCTCCGGCTTGATAAATCTGCCGGCCTTGTTTTTCAGTTTGTTCTTTGCCGCATTGTCCTCTTCGTAAATAAGGTCTTTCCTGGAGCGTTTATCCCTCTCCTGGCTGCTGCGGCGCTTCTCTTCGTCCCTGTGCTTCTCGCCTTCTTTAATCGGGCTTTCGGGGACAAAACTCTTGCCGCCCGGCGCAGGCTTCCTGAATTTATTGTCCGCGGCACGTTTAGCGTCCGGCCTTCCGCCTGCGCCCTGTGTACGGTCTCCCTGAGGACGGTCACTATTGCCGCCAGGTCTGCCGCCATTTGCATTACGGTTAAAGCCCTGGCCAGGCCTCTGGCCGCCGCCAAAGCCTGGACGGCTCTGGCCTTCACCAGGTCTGCCCTGAGGCCTGTCGCTTCTGGGCGCCCTTGTGTCCGTACGTCCGCCCTGCGGTCTGTCGTTTCTCGGATTTCTGGACTGCGGCCTGTCTGTCCTGCCGCTGTCCGGACGGCTGCCCTGCGGCCTGCTGCCCTCCGGGCGGCTGTTCTGCGGCCTGTCGCTTCTGTTATCCGTTCTTCCTTCATTCCTGTTATCACTTCTCTCGGCCCTTGCCGCTTTTTCCGCGGCAGCTTTTTCTTCTCTTGCTTTCTGTTCTCTGGCTGCTCTTTCCGCAGCTTCCGCACGCCTGCGCTGTTCTTCCAGCCTCTCATCGGGCATCTGGGGCTGTGAAGGCTTGGTAAGGGGCTTGATCAGCTTGGGCTGTTCAAAACCGATTCTTCCTGAAGAACGGTTCTGGTTATTATTCTGACGGTTCTGGCCGTTTCTTCCCTGCCCGCCGGAATTGTTACCGCGGCCGGAATTATTTCTGCCGCCGTTGTTTCCATTATTTCCATTATTTCCGTTGTTGCTGCCCCTTCTGTCTCCATTATTTCCAGACACACCAGGTTTATTCCCGGCTGAGGACTGACGCTGTCCGCCGGACTGCATTTTGCTGTTGTGCGGATTGCTCACAAAAATAATGTTTTTCTTCTTTTTCACCGGCGCATCGGCTGCGCCGCCTTCACGGTGCTCAGCGGCAGGCTGTGCCGCCGCAGAAGGCTGCGCTGCCGCAGTCTGGACCTGCTCCTGCTTTCCGTGATTTTCATTCTGCGTATTCTCTGTTTTCTTTTCCGGCGTAACGCCCGTCGTCTTCATGGATGCTTCTTCCACTACGCGTTTTTCTCCTTCGCTTTTACCAAAATGTTTCTTTACCATCGCTGTCGCATCGTCTTCAATGGAGCTTTGGGCGGCTTTCGCCTCCACCCCTTTGCCCTGAAGAAATGTGATTACGTCTTTACTGTGTATACCTAACTCTTTTGCAAGTTCAAATACTTTCGTTTTTGCCATGCTGCTACCTCCGTCTACTTGGCTTCTTCCAAATGTCCGATCAGGCTTTTGGCAAACCCGTCATCTGTTACCGCCAGGGATGCCCTCATTTCCTTTCCCATCGCGTGTCCCAGCCCCTCCTTGGTATCATAGAGGTAAAAGGGTACGCGGTAGTACTCGCACATGTTCCGGAAGTTTTTCTTTGTATTGTCAGAGGCATCATTTCCTACGATCACCAGCCTTGCAGCACCGGACTTCACACACTTTTCCGTCATGAACTCACCGCTGACCACTGATGAAGCCCTGGTGGCAAGACCCAGCAGGGATAAAATCTTATTCTGCTTCAAACTCCTCAAACTCCCTCTCCAGACTGTCATATACTTCATTTGGAATATTCATCTTGAAGGAGCGCTCCAGGCCTTTGCCTTTCCTTGCCTTTTTCAGGCATTCCATGGATTTGCAAAGATAAGCGCCTCTTCCATTTTTTTTACCGGTCACATCCAGTACAATGTCTCCTTCTGCAGTCTTCAGGACGCGCATCATTTCTTTTTTGCCCTTCATTTCGCCGCAGCCTACGCATTGTCTCATGGGAACTTTCTTATTCATAGTTCTCTCCGTCATCCTCTGTCAGTTCTTCCTGCGAAGCTTCATCCAGGTTCTCGTCGAAGGTTTCTTCAAGAGGAGCTTCCTCATAGGCTTCCTCTCCGGCGTATTCCCCGGAATCCTCAGACTCCTCATAATCGCCGTCGTACTCTTCCTCGTATTCGCCGTCTTCCTCATCGTAATCATCATCCAGATAATCCTCGTAACGGAAGCCGGGTGCATCCTTGGCCTGAGTCTCGCTCTTGATATCTATCTTGTAACCTGTCAGCCTTGCCGCCAGTCTGGCGTTTTGTCCTTCCTTGCCGATTGCCAGGGAAAGCTGGTAATCAGGAACAACAACCTTTGCGGTTTTTTCATCAGGATCCGCAAATACGGCAACAATCTTGGCAGGGGAAAGTGCATTCTGAATCAGGTTTCCGGGATTCTCATCCCAGTTGACGATATCGATCTTCTCGCCGCGCAGCTCATCCACAATGGCGTTTACCCTGGCGCCGTTCATACCTACGCAGGCGCCCACCGCGTCAACGTTGGGATTGTTGGACCAGACAGCCATTTTTGTACGGCTTCCCGCTTCTCTGGCGATGCTTTTGATTTCTACCGTTCCGTCCTTGATTTCGGTAACCTCAGATTCAAACAGCCTCTTAACCAGCTCCGGATGGGTGCGGCTCACAAGGATACGCGGTCCCTTGGGTGTGTTCTTCACCTCCAGGATATAGACCTTGATTCTCTCGGTGGGCTTGAATACCTCGCCCTTTACCTGCTCGCTTTCATTCAGGAGGGCATCGGCCTTTCCTAAATTAATGCTTATGTTCTTACCCACATATCTCTGGACAACGCCGGTAACCACATCTTTTTCTTTTTCAAAATACTGATTGTAAATTACGCTTCTTTCTTCTTCCCTGATCTTCTGCAGTATCACGTTCTTGGCATTCTGTGTGGCAATACGCCCGAATTCCTTGGACTTGATTTCCACATGAATGACATCTCCCACCTTGGCTCTCTTGGAAATCTCCTGGGCATCCTCCAGGGCGATCTGCAGGCAGTCATCCTCCACGTCATCCTCTGTCTCCACCACTTCCTTTTCCGCATACACGAGAAAATCGCAAGTTTTCCGGTCAATTTCCACCTTCACGTTATCCGCTTTGCCGAAATGGTTTTTGCACGCCGTAAGCAGGGAATTCTCAATCGCCTCAAAAAGTGTCTCCTTGCTGATTTCTTTTTCTTTTTCCAGAATATCCAGCGCTTCCATTAATTCCTTATTCATTGCTTTAACCTCCAAAAATATTTAAAAATCAAATGCAAGCCTTATCAGGGCGATTTCAGACCTTGCAAAAACTTTTTCTTCCTCTTGTGTTTCAATTGTGACGCTGTTTTCATCAAATGCTTTCAGAATGCCCGCAAATTCCTTCTGTTTATCCTTAGGCTTGTAGAGCCGCAGCTCCACTTCCTCTCCAAGGCTCTTTTCCAAATGCTTATCCTTCTTCAGCGTCCTGCCCAGTCCCGGGCTGCTGACCTCCAGAATATAAGCATCATCAATAAAATCCTCTTCATCCAGCTTGTCGGAAAGCGCTCTGCTCACATTCTCACAGTCGAGAATATTCACACCCTCCGGCTTGTCGATATAAGCCCTCAAATACCAGTCGCTGCCTTCCTTCACATACTCAACGTCGTAAATCTCCACGCCGTTTGCTTCTGCAATGGGTGCAAGCACTTCTTCGGTACGGGTTTCAATCGTTCTGCCTTTTGACATTCGTTCACCAGTTCCTTTCTTTATTCAGTTGTAAGTTGCCTAATCAATAAAGAAGAGTGGACCGGAAGTCCACTCTACTCTAGTAATCTTATTAACCTTACAGTAGTATAACACCATTGTATACAAAACGCAAGTGCAAAATGCGGAGGGTGTGGTGGCCTCTCGGGAGGGTGGATAAGCCCGGAGCATTTCCGGTGGTGTCTGGGGGAGGGGTTCCGGGGTGCGGGGCGGGCTGTGTTACAGGTGAGTCCCGAAAAAATGG
>NZ_KE992746.1:0-69411 GCF_000466465.2 Clostridium sp. KLE 1755 | reverse complement strand
GGGCCCCATCGCACGGGTGGATCGAGCCGGACAGGTTTCAGAATCCCCTGCGGGAATTCTGAAACTTTGCGGCTGTCGCCGCATGCAAATCCCCAAATAAGAACTGCCCGAAATGCAGATAATAAAGGGCGGTTATCTGTATTTCGGGCAGTTCTTATTTGGGGTTTGCGCCCGGCTCGTAGCTATAAAAAAAGAAAGGAACAAGTTCCCTTTCCCTTCTTTTTTGTGGGGTGGTCTCTTGCCCTTTTCTCTCATTTGTTTTAACTTGGACGGTTGCGGGAAGGATTAAACCATGTAAGGCTTGAGTACTTCCAGAACTTCGTCAGAGTTATCCTCAGCATGGATGTTCAGGTCGATCGGCTTGGATAAGTCGAGGCTGAAGATGCCCATGATTGATTTTGCATCGATTACGTATCTTCCGGATACTAAATCAAAGTCATAATCAAATTTGGTAATGTCATTAACAAATGATTTTACCTTATCAATGGAATTTAATGAAATCTTAACGGTTTTCATTTTGTTTTACCTCCTTATTTGTTGGATAACAATGGCCGGCATACCGGTTACGTTATCTTATACCTTCTGCTTACATATTAAAGGGATGGGGGGTAAAAGTCAAGCACCAAACATGACAAAAATAGTGGGGAATAATATGAAAAGTGTAGCATTACATAATTTGGGTTGTAAAGTAAATGCCTATGAGTTAGAGGTAATCGGACAAAAGTTACAAGAAAAAGGATACGATATTGTATCATTTGATAAAAAAGCGGATATATATATCGTAAATACGTGTACTGTGACAAATATTGCGGACCGGAAAAGCCGGCAGATGCTGCATCGGGCGAAGAAGATGAACCCGGATGCGGTGGTGGTGGCAGTGGGTTGTTATGTGCAGGCGGGGAAGGAAGAGGCATTGCTTGACGGCAGTATCGATCTGGCTGTGGGCAATAACAGGAAGAAGGATATTGTGGAGATTCTGGAGGCCTTTCTTACAAAGCGGGAGAAGGCCGGCGGGAGGAAATCCGGTGGTGATGTGTGGGAGGAGAAGACGCTTTCCCGGCGTTCTGTAGTGGATATCAGCCGGGAGGAGACGTATGAGGAGATGACGCTGCTTAGGCCTCAGGATGAGGAGGGGATCGGTGGAGAAGCCGGTTCTAACGTGGGGCGCGGCCCTGAAGATGGGGATCCGGCAGGCGTTGGCGGAGGGGCTTTTGGTGCCGGCGAAGAGTCCGGAGAGACGGCGCTGTCTGCCCATACGAGGGCTTATATCAAAATCCAGGACGGCTGTAATCAGTTTTGTTCCTATTGTATTATACCGTATGCCAGGGGCCGGGTGCGCAGCAGGCGTCAGGAGGATGTGCTGCGGGAAATCAGGGGGCTGGCGGAAAGCGGTGTTAAAGAGGTAGTCCTGACAGGGATTCATCTGAGCTCCTACGGGATGGATTTCATTGATAAAACAGATGGGGATTATCTGGAAAACGGGAAGGATTTGCGGGGAACAGCCATGGAAAGGGCGTATCTGCTGAATCTGATCCGGGATATTGCAGCTGTTGACGGGATTGAAAGAATCCGGCTGGGATCACTGGAGCCGAGGATTATTACGGAGGAGTTTGCCGGCGGCCTGGCTGCGCTTCCCAAGGTGTGCCCTCATTTTCATCTTTCCCTGCAAAGCGGCTGTGATGAAACCTTAAAAAGAATGAATAGACATTATACGACGGAGGAATACTATGACAAGGTGGCGCTTCTCAGGCGTGTTTTTGCCAATCCCGCGGTTACGACAGATGTGATTGTAGGATTCCCCGGGGAAACGGAGGAAGAATTTGCGGTGACAAAGCGTTTCCTGGAGAAGGTGAATTTCTTCGAAATGCATGTGTTTAAGTATTCCAGGCGTCGGGGAACCGTGGCTGCCGCCATGGATAATCAGGTGCCGGAGCAGGTGAAGGCGCAGCGCAGCGCCGGGCTGCTGGAGCTGGAGCGGCAGCAGTCAGCGGCATACAGACAGGGCTACATAGGGAATGTAATTACGATTCTCACGGAAGAAGCCAGGGAAATTGACGGAAAAGAGTATCGTATCGGCCATACCGAAACATATGTGAAGGCGGCGGTTTTGGCAGAAAAGGCGGGAGGAAACCAGTTAATATCCGGCAGGGCAGTAAGGCTGCTTGAGGAGGATATCCTTCTGCTGGAAAACTAGATCCCAGGGTTTCTCCGTCTGGCCTGTACAGAGGATTTCCCTGCGAGTGCCTTTGTGTATGGATGTGGAAAAAACGGACCGAAGATAAAAAAGGCATTATTACAAAAAAACGGATTCGTTATTGCACACATTAAATTACGTTGAAATTTTCCGGAAAGTAGAGTAAGATAGAATGGAACAGGTATCTTGACAGGAATGCCGCCCCCTGTTTTATATGAAAACGGCAGGCGGAAGACGGAATGGAGTATAAAATGCAGGACCAGGATTTTGGCAGCACGCAGTATTTTAAGGTGGAAAAAGAGCCGGAGAACGGGGTAAAGGTTATCCTCGCTGCGGTTTATGAAGCACTGACGGAAAAAGGTTATAACCCGGTTGACCAGATAGTGGGATATATTATGTCCGGAGATCCGACTTATATTACCAGCCATAAGAACGCAAGAGGCATGATTATGCGTGCGGAGCGCGACGAGCTGGTGGAAGAGATGCTCAAGGAGTATATTAAGAACAATAACTGGGACAAGCGGTAAGCGCGGCCTGACGGGACGGCAGGGGGCTGCGGCCGGGAACGGGTGGACCCCGTAAAAGGATGGTAAATATGCGAATTATGGGACTGGACTTCGGGTCAAAGACGGTGGGTGTCGCCATCAGTGACCCTTTATTGATTACTGCCCAGGGAATTGAAATTATCCGTAGAAAAGAAGAAAACAAACTCCGCCAGACGCTTGCCAGGATTGAGGAATTGATTCTGGAGTATGAGGTGGAGGAAATTGTGCTGGGATATCCGAAGCATATGAATGATTCGGAGGGAGACCGTGTCGCCCTGACCAAGGAATTTGCGGAAAAGCTGATGCGGCGTACTGCGCTGCCCATTACCTTCTGGGATGAGCGGCTTACCACGGTGGCTGCGGACCGCACCATGATAGAAGCGGGAATCCGCAGGGAAGACAGGAAAGAGCATGTGGACAGGATCGCTGCGGTCCTGATACTGCAGGGCTATCTGGATTACAGGAAGAACAGACAGGATGGCGTTCTGGAGCAGGAAAAGCCTGAGCCGGATGAGGATGCCGGAGAAACAGAAGTCCGGATGGAAACCGGGCTGTAAGAGAGAAGAAAGCAGGAAAGTTATTTTGGAAAAGATTGGATTTTGCCCCGACGGCGGCGAAAAAGTTGAATTTTACGTATTGGAACAGACAAGACTGGGAGGCTGTGATTATATCCTGGTAACCGATTCCATGGATTCGGAGGAGGAAGAGGGGGAAGCCCTGATCCTGAAGGATATCTCAGCACCTGAAGATAAAGAGGCCATCTATGAGATCGTGGAGGATGAACGCGAGCTGGATGCGGTGGCCGAGATTTTTTCCGATATGCTGGAGGATATCGACCTGGAAAAATAATCCGGGAAAATTAGCAGTCAGGAAATGTTACGTTGGATAAGCTTTCCTGCCGGTCAGCAATTTTTCGGTAGGAGGTAGTGGACATGGCCCTTGATGAAGAAAAGATTAAAGGAATACTGAAGGAAAAAGGACTGAAGGTAACCCGTCAGCGTCTTGTTGTGCTGAACGCGCTGGCATCGAAGCCGGATTCCCACCTGACTGCAGAGGAAATATATGATTTAGTTAAAACAGACAGTCCCGAAATAGGGCTGGCTACTGTTTATAGAACAATACAGTTATTTATGGAATTGCATCTGATAGACCGGATTAACCTGGATGATGGATTTGTAAGGTATGAAATTGGCGATATGGGGACGAAAAAAAACAGCCATCACCATCATCACCTGATTTGTCTTTCGTGCGGCAGGGTCATGAGCGTGGAGGATGATCTGCTGGACGAACTGGAAGCAGAAATTGCGCGGACGACAGGCTTTAAGGTTACCGATCATGAGGTGAAGCTCTACGGGTACTGTAAGGAATGTGGAGGTAATTTGATTGAAAAAAACAAAACAAGTGAATAATGGCGGCTCCAAGCTGAAAGTAATACCTTTGGGCGGGCTGGAGCAGATTGGACTGAACATTACTGCCTTCGAGTACGAGGACAGTATTGTTGTGGTGGACTGCGGTCTTTCGTTCCCCGACGACGATATGCTGGGAATCGATATGGTGATCCCGGATATCACGTACCTGAAGGAAAATGTGGACAAGGTAAAGGGCTTCGTGATCACCCACGGACATGAAGACCATATCGGAGCGCTCCCCTATGTATTAAAGCAGCTGAATATCCCCGTTTATGCCACCCGTCTGACGATGGGAATTATCGAAAACAAGCTCAAGGAGCACAACCTTCTGAATCATACCAAGAGGAAGGTTATCAAATTCGGCCAGTCCATTAATCTGGGCCAGTTCAGGATTGAATTCATTAAGACAAACCACAGTATTGTGGATGCGGCAGCTCTCGCTATTTACTCCCCGGCGGGCACCGTTGTTCATACAGGGGACTTTAAAGTGGATTATACACCGGTATTCGGTGATGCCATAGATCTGCAGCGTTTTGCAGAAATCGGGAAAAAAGGCGTACTGGCTCTGCTGTGCGACAGCACTAACGCCGAAAGACCCGGCTTTACACCGTCCGAGAGGACTTTGAGCCGCATTTTTGACACCATTTTCCATGAGCATCCCAATCAGAGAATCCTGATTGCCACCTTTGCTTCCAATGTGGACAGGGTGCAGCAGATTATTAACTCTGCGTATAAATACAACCGTAAAGTTGTTGTGGAAGGCCGGAGCATGGTAAATATCATTGATACTGCCATGAACCTGGGCTGCCTGAATATTCCTGAAAATACGCTGATTAATATTGAACAGCTGAAGAATTATCCGGATGAACGCACCGTTATCATTACAACGGGGAGCCAGGGAGAGAGCATGGCGGCTTTGAGCCGTATGGCGGGAAGCGCGCACAGGAAGATTTCCATTACTCCCAATGATGTTATTATTTTCTCTTCCCATCCGATCCCCGGCAACGAGAAGGCGGTTACCAAGGTAATCAATGAGCTTTCCATAAAGGGTGCGGAGGTAATTTTCCAGGATGTCCATGTATCCGGACATGCCTGCCAGGAAGAGATCAAGCTGATTTATACACTGGTACAGCCTAAATATGCCATCCCTGTCCACGGTGAATTCAAGCACCGTAAGGCGCAGTCAAGGCTGGCGGCGGATCTGGGAATACCCAAGGAAAATATTTTTATGATAAATTCCGGAGATGTTCTGGAAATGGATGAGGAAAAGGCCCAGGTGACCGGCAAGGTACAGGTTGGCTCCATTCTGGTTGACGGCCTTGGCGTCGGTGATGTGGGCAATGTGGTGCTCAGGGACCGCCAGCATCTGGCGGAGGACGGAATCATGATCGTGGTACTGGGGCTGGATTCCGCTACAGGACAGCTGGTAAGCGGACCGGATCTGGTATCAAGAGGCTTTGTATATGTGAAGGAATCCGATGAGCTGATGGAAGAGGCAAGAGCCCTGATGACGAATGTCCTTGACAACTGCATAGGCCGCGGCTGCAGCGACTGGGGCAAAATCAAATCCACAGTGAAGGATTCTCTCGGTGATTTCATCTGGAAAAAGACGAAACGCCGTCCTATGATACTTCCCATCATTATGGAAGTCTAGATGAGTGAAACGGAGTGATAAAAGGATGGAAGTACAGAAAGCTCTGGAACAGCTGGCCCAGGCGATAAAGGACTCTGACATATACCGGGAATACCGCAGACAGAGCGAGAAAGTGGATAATACGGGCGATATGCGGGAAAAGATTGACGAGTACCGCGTCCGTAACTTTGAATTGCAGAATTCGGTTCAGACAGAAGATTTACTTGACAAGCTGGATGCTTTTGAGAGAGAATATGAGAAATTCAGGGAAGACCCGTTGGTGGAGGAATTCCTGGATGCCGAACTGGCTTTCTGCCGTATGATGCAGGAAATTGACGTAAAACTGGCGGAGGCAATGGATTTTGAGTAGGAAGGGAAAAAAGCGGTCGATGAAGAAAAAAGAGGCAGCGGGAATGGCGGTGCATTCCGTAATTAAAATCGTTGTAATCGTACTTGTGGTCATGGTCATCTACCGTCTGGGAAGCATGGCCTTTGAATACGGGGAAAGAATCTTCGGAGAACCGCCGATGGCAGATGCCCCCGGAACTGATATAGAAATTATGATTCAGAACGGCGACGATGTGAAGGTGATTGCGCAAAAGCTTGAGGATGCGGGGCTGGTCCGTGACGCAGGCCTGTTTGTCCTGCAGGAGAAGCTGGCCGGCTATAAGGATGGCCTGAAAGCGGGAACCTATACGCTGAACACCTCCATGACGCCGGATGAAATGATACAGATTATGGCGGCCTCTTCGGAGGAGGACCAGGACGGGGAAGGAAGTTAACCTATGATAACCGATGAACGCCTGACGGCCTTCATCAATTCCCTGGATACGGGGAATCCGGCATATCTTAACGAACTGGAAAAGGAAGCAAGGGAAACCAATGTGCCGATTATCCGCACGGAAACCCAGAGCCTGTTAAGGACACTGATATCCATTAACAGGCCTGCACGGATTCTGGAGGTGGGGACGGCTATTGGTTTTTCTGCCCTTTGCATGAGTGAATATGCACCGCAGGGCTGTCAGATCACAACCATTGAAAAATATGAAAAAAGAATTCCCATTGCAAAAGAGAATTTCCGCAGGTTTGGGAAGGAAGAGCAGATTCACCTGCTGGAAGGTGATGCGGCAGAGGTGCTCAGGGAGTTAAGCGGAAGCTATGATTTTATTTTTATGGATGCGGCCAAAGGCCAGTATCTGCATTTTCTGCCGGATACGCTTCGCCTGTTAAGGGACGGCGGGCTGCTGATATCGGATAATGTGCTCCAGGACGGGGATATTCTGGAATCCCGGTACGCGGTGACCAGAAGGGACAGGACCATCCATGCCCGTATGCGGGAATACCTGTATGTACTGAAGCATCATCCGGAGCTGATTACCTCCGTGCTTCCTGTGGGAGACGGTGTGGCCGTCAGTGTAAAGAGTAAAAATAACGGACTTTGAATTACGCCTGGAGGGAGCTGATTGTGCTTCTTCCGGCGTTTTGCGGATCATGAGCGGCTGTCTGGATATCCGGACTGCTGCTGTAACGGAAAGGGATAAGAACGGTATGAGTGAAAAAAACAGAAAACCGGAGCTTCTGATTCCGGCCAGTAATCTTGAGGTACTTAAGACCGCGGTTATTTTCGGAGCGGATGCGGTATACATTGGAGGAGAAGCCTTTGGCCTGCGGGCGAAGGCCAAGAATTTTTCCAAAGAGGATATGCAGGAGGGAATCCGTTTTGCCCATGAGAATGGCGTGAAGGTATATGTCACTGCCAATATCCTGGCGCATAACAGGGATTTGGAGGGCGCCCGCGCTTATTTTGGGGAGCTTAGGGAAATCGGCCCGGATGCGCTGATTATTTCCGACCCGGGCATGTTTTCCATTGCCAGGCAGGTATGGCCGGAGGCTGAAATCCATATCTCCACCCAGGCCAACAACACCAATTATATGACCTACCGCTTCTGGTGGGAGCAGGGGGCGAAAAGAGTCGTTTCCGCCAGGGAGCTTTCGCTGGAGGAAATCAGGGAAATCCGTGAGAATATTCCGGAGGAAATGGAAATAGAGAGTTTTGTGCACGGGGCCATGTGTATTTCTTATTCGGGAAGGTGCCTGCTGAGCAATTATTTTACCGGAAGAGATGCCAACCAGGGGGAATGCACCCATCCCTGCCGCTGGAAATATGCGGTGATGGAAGAAAGCCGCCCCGGCGAATATCTGCCGGTTTATGAAAATGAAAGAGGGACTTTTATTTTTAATTCCAGGGATTTGTGTATGATAGAACATATTCCGGAGCTTATGGAGGCCGGAATCGACAGCTTTAAAATCGAGGGCAGGATGAAAACCGCCCTCTACGTGGCAACCGTGGCCCGTACCTATCGGAAGGCCATTGACGATTATCTGCGTTCGGAGGAGGAATACCGGAATAACCTGCCGTGGTACAGGGACGAAATCGCCAAATGTACCTACAGGCAGTTTACTACCGGATTCTATTTCGGCAAACCTTCGGAGCAGGCGCAGATTTATGACAATAACACTTATGTCAGTGAATATATTTATCTGGGTATTGTCGGCGCTGTCCGGGAAGACGGACTTGCCAGAATCGAGCAGCGTAACAAGTTCTGTACCGGGGACGAAATAGAAATCATGAAGCCCGATGGAAGGAATATCCCCGTTAAGGTGGAACGTATTCTTGATGAGGAGGGAAACGAGGTGGAAAGCGCGCCTCATCCAAGGCAGGTTTTATTCCTGCAGCTTTCGGCGGCGCCGGAACAGTATGATATCCTGAGGGTTAAAAACGATTAACAGCTGCCGGGGAAAACGCTTTTTTCCGGGCTACTGTCTGCATATTGTCTGATTTGGGGCATGTTTTTAATTTTTTTGATGCAAGTATAAAAAAGTTGTGATAATATAAGTTGAAAAAACCCGGGCTGCCGGAACTTTGTAATATGGGCAGCAGAAAATCCGGGGAAGGCGGGGAGTTATGGCAACGGCGCAGCTTTGTTTTTTCCGAAGGTGGAAAGTCGGTTTCCGTCAGGAAACGCATACATAACGGATGCGGGATGCCTGCGGGACTGCGGGCGTGAAAATTTAGAGAGAAAGCCGTAATTCGCGGCGGCGGAATGGAGGATAAAATGAGCGAAGTTTTGAACGTTGAAGCAATTTTCGGCGAAAACGTATTCAACCTGGGCACTATGAGAGAGCGTCTTCCCAAGAATGTATATAAAGAGGTGAAGAAGGTCATGGACCAGGGCGGGGAGCTTTCCCTTGCAACCGCGGACATTGTGGCGAAGGCCATGAAGGACTGGGCTGTAGAACACGGCGCGACCCATTATACCCACTGGTTCCAGCCGCTGACAGGCATTACGGCTGAAAAGCATGACTCTTTTATCGGTCATCCGGATGAAAATGGCAGGATGCTGATGGAGTTTTCCGGAAAGGAACTGATCAAGGGAGAGCCGGACGCGTCTTCCTTCCCCTCAGGAGGCCTGCGGGCCACCTTTGAAGCAAGAGGCTATACGGCGTGGGATATTACCTCTCCCGCTTTCCTGAAGGAGGATGCCACGGGGGTGATTCTCTGTATTCCCACCGCCTTCTGTTCCTATACGGGCGAGGCGCTGGATAAGAAAACACCGCTGCTTCGTTCCATGGAAGCAATCGGGGAGCAGGCGCTGCGTATTGTTAAGCTGTTCGGGAATACGAGAGCTACCAAGGTAACGGCTTCCGTGGGACCGGAGCAGGAGTATTTCCTGGTGGATCGCCAGAAATATCTGAAAAGAGAGGATTTGATTTTCGCAGGCCGTACGCTGTTCGGAGCGCCGGCGCCTAAGGGACAGGAGCTGGAGGATCATTACTTCGGAGTTATCAGGGAGCGCGTGGGCGCTTTCATGAAGGATTTGAACATTGAATTGTGGAAGTTGGGCGTCACTGCCAAAACGCAGCATAATGAGGCGGCTCCGGCGCAGCATGAGCTTGCTCCCATTTATGAAACGGCCAATATTGCGGTAGACCACAATCAGATTATAATGGAAACGATGAAAAAGCTGGCGGAACGTCATGGACTCAGATGCCTGCTGAACGAGAAGCCCTTTGCGGGCGTGAACGGTTCCGGTAAGCACAACAACTGGTCTATCACCACGGATGACGGCATGAATATGCTGGATCCCGGCGAGACACCCAATGAAAACATCCAGTTCCTGCTTGTGCTGGCCTGTATCCTGAAGGCTGTGGATATCCATGCGGATCTGCTTCGTCAGAGCGCTGCTGATGTGGGAAATGATCACAGGCTTGGAGCCAATGAAGCACCTCCGGCTATTATTTCCGTATTCCTGGGCGAGCAGCTGGAGGATGTGGTAAGACAGCTGATTGAGACCGGAGAAGCCAAGTCCTGCCTTCTGGGCGGCAAACTGATGACCGGTGTTTCCACGCTGCCGGATCTCCCCAAGGATGCCACGGACAGGAACAGGACCTCGCCCTTTGCTTTTACGGGGAACAAGTTTGAATTCCGTATGGTAGGTTCCGCGGATTCTGTGGCAAGCCCTAATATTACACTGAATGCCATTGTAGCGGAGGCTTTCTGCGAAGCGGCGGATATTCTGGAAAAAGCGGATGATTTCGACATGGCCGTGCATGATCTGATTAAACAGTATCTGACCGAGCATCACAGGATTATTTTCAATGGAAATGGGTATTCTGAGGAATGGGTGAAGGAAGCGGAGAGACGGGGGCTTCCCAATATCAAGTCCATGATTGAAGCGGCAGGCGCCCTGACTACGGAAAGAACGGTGAAGCTGTTTGAACGGTTTCATATTTTCACCAAAGCAGAGCTGGAATCCCGTGAAGAGATTGAGTATGAGACCTATGCGAAGAGCATTAATATTGAAGCGCTGACCATGATTGACATGGCTTCCAAGCAGATAATCCCTGCGGTTATAAAGTACAGCCAGAAGCTGGCAAAAACAGTGCTTGATGTAAAGGCGGCAGGCGTGGAGCCTGTTGTGCAGGCGGATCTTCTGTCCAGGGTGAACAGCAAGCTTACTGAGATGAAGGAAGCGTTGGAGGTGCTGCAGAGAGAAGAGGCGGCGGCCTTCGCCATGGAAGATGTGAAAGCGCAGGCATTCCGCTATAAGGATGTGGTGGTGCCCGCCATGGAAGCGCTGAGAGCGCCTGCGGATGAGCTGGAAATGCTGGTGGATAAAGCGGACTGGCCGTTCCCTACCTATGGCGATTTGATGTTTGAAGTATAAAAGAACGGGTTTAAGCTCTGAAAAGGGCCCCGGCGGCTCTCATTTGGAACCGCCGGGGGCTGTTTGCCCGGAAAATCCGGCGGTGTTTTTTGACGGAAAGAGTATTTTTTAAGCGCTTTTTGCTGAAATAAAAAAATTTGAAAAATTTTCAAAAAAATATGAAAAAAGTACTTGCATTATTTCAGGGAATCATATATAATCTATTCTTGCAAGCGGCAAAAAAAGCTTGTACAAAATACAGATAGGGCTATCGCCAAACGGTAAGGCAACGGACTCTGACTCCGTCATTTCAAGGTTCGAATCCTTGTAGCCCTGTTAGGAACCTCAGTGAAGATATTCACTGAGGTTTTTGTTTGTTAAACAGATATGAGGCATATGAGTTGCCTGTTGAGGGAGATAATGAGGTGCAGGGTATGATTGCGCTAAAACATATTCGGAATCAGTATTATATTCATTCAGGCAGGCGGAATAATATGATTATAGCTGAAAGAAAAAATGTTGGTTCTGAATGGTTTGCCCCGTCTTTTGATAGTCCTGTAAAGTCCCCAAATTAAGGGGAATTTTTTGCATTAATAATTGCAAGTATTCATAAGGTATGTTAAAGTAGCTGTGTAACAACGAACATGTTTAAAAGGAAGGAGTGATTGCCATGCTGCGGATAACAAAAGGGAAAACAGAATATATGGGACAAAAGGCAAAAGGCGCAGCTGCTCTTACTCTTGGCAGGACTGTATAGACGGTTCGTATATAGAAGATTAGACGGTTCATATATAGTAAGGCAATCCGGCACCTCTTGTTGAGGTGCTTTTTTTGCGCCCAAAATCAGAAAACGGAAGTATGGAGACAGAAAAATATATGGAAAAGATAACAGGAAAATATGCGCAGGCGGAGATTTTTGCAGACGATGCGGAGGACTACGCAAAGGCGCAGATCGAGATGATATGCAATAATGAGGTGAGCGACGGCTGCATAGTGAGAATTATGCCGGATGTACATCCCGGTCAGGCAGGGCCGATAGGACTTACCATGACGGTCGGCAGAAGAATCATTCCGCAGCTGCTGGGCATTGACATCGGCTGCGGCATTGTATGTATACAGCTCCGGGAAAAACGGATGGAGCTTCAGAAGCTGGATAAGGTGATACGTGAAAGAATTCCGTCCGGCTTTAAAATAAGGCAGAAGTCCCATCACCGGGCGGAGGTCTTTGAACTGCAGGAGCTTCGCTGCTTTAAGCATGTGAGCCGGGAAAAGGCGGTATTGAGCCTGGGGACGCTGGGCGGTGGCAACCATTTTATTGAAGTTGACAGGGATGAGGAAGGAAATCTCTATGTGGTGCTCCATTCCGGGAGCCGGCACCTGGGAAAGGAAGTGACCGACTATTATGTGAAAGCCGGGGCGGCGCTTTTAAAGGAACGTGGGATAGAAACACCCTATCCTCTTACCTGGCTGGAGGGTGAGCTTATGGAGGATTACCTGCATGACCTGCTTACGGTACAGCGTTACGCGCAGCTGAACAGGGAGATTATGGCGGAGGAAATTATGAAGGGAATGAAGCTGAAGGCTCAGGAAGCCCGTTCCTCCGTCCACAATTATTTTAATGCTTCGGAGGGAATGCGTATTCTGAGAAAAGGGGCTATCTCCGCGCGAAGGGGCGAACAGATAGTCATACCTGTCAATATGAGGGACGGCATAATCCTGGGAACCGGGAAAGGAAATCCAGAGTGGAATTTTTCAGCGCCTCATGGCTCGGGAAGAAAAATCCGCCGGGACGAGGTAAAAGAGAGGTATACGGTTGCGGCCTACCGGAAGGAGATGAAAGGGATTTACAGCAGCTGCATTGCGGCGGACACCCTGGATGAAGCGCCCTTTGCATACCGTTCCATAGAGGATATCCGGGAAAAAATTCGGGATACGGCAGAAATAGAGAAGATACTGAAGCCGGTATATAATTTTAAGGCAGGTGATAAAAGATGATATTTCAGATAAGCGCGGGTCAGGGGCCGGAGGAATGTGAGCTGGCGGCGGGCAGGATTTTTGAAGCGCTGCAGAAGGAATTTCCTCAGATAGTAAAAATATCCGGAAAGAAGGGGAAAGGGAAGGGCTGCTATGAGTCCATTACCTTTAGCGCGGACAGCTCCCTGGCTTTTCTGGAGGGGACGGTGCAATGGATTTGCCAGAGCCCTTTCCGGCCCGGCCATAAAAGGAAGAACTGGTTTATCGATATCAGCATAATTCCCGAACGAAAGGACATCCGGGAAGACGGGGACTATCGTATTGAAAAATTCCACTGCGGCGGAAATGGCGGGCAAAATGTAAATAAGGTGGAAACCGGCATAAGAATAGTTCATATTCCTACTGGGATTACGGCAGTTTCCACGGAAGAAAGGAGCCAGTACCGGAATAAGCAGCGGGCAATGGAGAAAATAGACGCCAGGCTGGCGGATTTGAAGCGGCAAAGGGCGGCAGAGCAGAAAAACCAGGCCTGGAGGGAGCACAGCCGGATAGTCAGGGGAAATCCGGTGAGGGTGTATACAGGAATGGAATTTTCGTTAATGGAGAAATAATTTCCGGCCTATAGGTAGAAGCAGTTAACCCGGTGGACTAAATCCACCGGGCTTTTTTGAAAAATTTTTATCTGTCACACAGATTACATGATTCCTGTGTGTTTCATTATTATCCTGTTTTTTATAAATTCTATTTCAGGTAAGGCAGGATTTCCTTAATGAATTTTTCCAGCACCAGCATCTGTTTTTCCGACAGGGTGTCCATCAGAGGCAGCAGCCGTTCCAGCTTCCGGGCCGGGGATTCCTTTCCGGAATTTTCAACCGGTGTGATGTCCACAATGTCCTCCACGTTCACATGCAGGACAGAACAGATTTTCACAATCTTTTCCAGGGAGAAATTCCGTTCTCCCCGCTCCAGCTGGGCGTAGTACTGGGGATCCATTTCCAGGGCCGCAGCCAGCTTTTCCTGGGTCATATTGTTGAGCTTTCTGTATTTTTTTATGTTTTCATGAACCTGTATCATTACTTTTTCATTCATAAAATGCACCTCCTTATATAAAAAGCATAGAGTGTATTCCTGTAATTAGTAAGATAAGATATGCCATATATACCCTTGCAAAAATATATAGTTATGATATGATGTACAATGAAAAATGATTTAAGGTATTTTGCGGCAAAACAGTAGTGAGATGGAGAGGAAAAGGGGGAAAATGATGTGGAAAAATTTGATGGTTCGGGCAATTATCCCGAAAAGCATCTGGCAGACTGGCCGGAAAATTATCCGGTAAATTACCATACACACACCGCATATTGCAGGCATGCGGGCGGCACGGCGGAGGATTATGCGCAGGAAGCCTTCAGAAAGGGGCTGGAAACGCTGGGTTTTTCCGACCATCTGCCGTTTCCGGGAAATCCCTTCGGCTACCGTATGCCCTATGAGGAGATAGGGGAGTATATTACAGATGTTCACAGGGAAAAAGAGCGGTATAAGGAACGGATGGAAATTCTCTGCGGCTTTGAAGGGGAGTATATCCGGGGGAAAGAGAATTTTTATGAAGAACTGCTCACTGCCGGAGGCTGTGATTATCTGCTGATGGGCCAGCATATGTATCTGGACCGGTTGGGGCAGCTGTGCTATGCAGGGGGACTGTCGGGCACAGAGCAATATCCGGATTATGCAGAAAGCCTGGCGGAGGGGATGAAAACCGGATATTTCTGCTGTGTTGCCCATCCGGATTATATGTTCATCAATCCCTTTGCCTGGGATGGCAACTGTGAGCGCGCCTGCGACATAATAATAGATGCGGCGGTAAAGGAAGGCTGTTTGCTGGAGTACAATGCCAATGGCTACCGTAGGGGAGTGGATGAATTTGAGGATGGCCTGCGTCTGCAGTATCCACACCGGAGATTCTGGGAACGGGCGGCAGGGGCCGGCGTTCCCGTACTCATCGGTTCCGACTGCCATTCTCCTGAAAAGCTATATGATGAATTTATGGATCTGGCCTGGCTGGATGCGAAGGCGCTGAAGCTGAATATTGTGACAGGCTGGGGAAGGAAACAGGACGGTCAAAATGGGGAAAGGATATGAAATGGAGGAAGGGGTGGGAACGGCAAACGGAATGGTGGAAAAAGCAGGGGCTTAAGAATAAGATTCTGCTCATCTGCATTCCGGGAGCAATTTTTTCCAGTGTAATCATCATGGTTCTGGCGTCATTTATTTTTCGGGAATATGAAAAAAACATGTACAACATTACCGTACAGAACCTGAATATGATCATCCGGCATATAGAAATGGAGCTGCAGGAGGCGGATGATACCAGCGTGGAAATTATAACGGACGCTACGGTGCAGTCCGCACTTTCACCGGGGAAGCCAAACGTGCGCAGCTGGGAGGTGAGCATGGACTATATCCGGCAGCTGCGCGCCCTGTACGAGGTGCTCCAGGATCAGCTGCGGATTAGCCGGAATATTGTGTCCATTTCCATTTTTGTGGATGATGAGTGGTACTATGTGGGAAGCAGCAGACGTTCCTACGACAGGAGCAGGCTGGAGGAAATGCGGAAAAGCCTGGCGGAAATCAGCAGCGAAATTACCTGGTATGTGAAAGGGTATCCTGCAAATCGGATTTACGGATTAAGGAGTGTCAGAGATTTGCGTTATCATACCTTTGAGGATCTGGCGCTGCTTGTCATTGAATATGATCTGGAAGGGAGCATTGAAGGGCTCCTGAAAAACAACAGCAATGTAAGATATTCGCCGGGTCTGGCGGTAATGGACGGGGAAAAGTTGCTGTATTCCGATATTGCCGCGCTGCCCTCACGGGAGCTTGTGCAGCGAGGGAACAGGGATTACAGGAGCGTTACGTTAAATGGGAAAAAATACTTTGCCTCCTGGCTTGACGGGACGGATTATGGCTGGAGTTATGTGTTCCTCATTTTATATGATGATTTGTTCGGCATGATGCGTTTCCTGAAAGTTGTGTTCTGGGGTGTGGTGGCGGCGGTGGTGGGACTGTCGGTTTTCTATTGTGAAAAGCTGACAGGACTGATTACGAGGCGTTTTACTTACTTAACCGGGCGCATGAAGAGCGTGCAGGAAGGGGATTTCAGGGCTGAGTCCAGACGCGGGAAGGGACAGCAGGATGAACTGGAGCAGGTTTGTGACCGGTTTGAGGATATGGTCGGCCATGTGGACCGGCTGATCCAGGACAATTATGTGAAGCAGATGCTCATCCGTGAAAACCAGCTGAAGGTGCTGCAAAATCAGATCAATCCCCATTTCCTGTTCAATACCCTGCAGACAATTAACTGGAAGGCCAGGGAAAATCATCAGGAGACGATTTCGCAGATTACGGAGGCGCTGGGAAGGCTGCTGAGATATACTCTCCGGGAAAACAATGAGCCGGCGCTGCTTTCTGCCTCTGATATTTGGGGGAAGTTATGAAAAAGGTTATTTTAGTGGATGACGAAAAGCTGGTGGCTGAGGCAATCAGACGGCAGGTGGACTGGGAGTCCTGCGGCGCCGTGCTCTGCCGTGTCTGTCTGAATGCCTTTGAGGCGCTGAAGGCCGTGGAGGAGGTGCGGCCGGATATTATTATCACGGATATTAAAATGCCGGTTATGGACGGGCTGGAGCTGGTTCGCAGGGTGCGGGAGTCTGATCCGTACCCGGAATTTATTATTCTGTCCGGCTATGGGGAGTTTGAACTGGCAAAGCAGGCGATGAAGGAAGGCGTAAAGCAGTTTCTGCTCAAGCCCTGCAGTGAGGAGGATATCCGACGCGCCATACAAAGCGCACTGCGGGAGCTGGAAATAAAAAATGCCAATCTGGAAACCGCCGTGCACAAGGAGGGGATCCGTACGGCGCTGCTTCGGCAGACCATACTGACCTGCCTTCAGGAGGATTTCACCTCTTTTTTCCGGGATGCGGATTTTCCCATGCTGATGGAACGGGATATCCTGTTGTGGGCGGGTTTTTCCCAGGTGCCCCTGCCTGCTGTGGGAAGAGGGCTGATGGATATTTTCCAGGGCTGCGCCGCCGGGCGGCTCAGCTTTATTCCTGTGGCTGTGCGCATAGGACAGGCGGTCGGCGGCTTTTATGTCCTGCAGCGGGAAGGAGGGAAAAACGGGCCGGGAAGAGAGAATGAAAAAGAAATGGGAAGCCGCATGGGGGGAGATGTAAGAAACAAAGAAGGAAGAATCGCAGAGGGCGGAATAGCAGGAGGCAGAAGCGGGATGGGGGCGTATGCCGGAAACGGCACAGAAGATACCGGCAGCCATACCGGCGGAGCGGCTGTACCTTCAGGACTGATGGAGGAACTGAAGGAAACGTTGGCGGAATACATTACCCGCACGCTGGGCATCCATCCGGAAAAAAGAATCTGCTGTCCGGTAAATCTGAGAGGGCTGATGGGATTTATGGAAAGGGAATACGGGGTTTATGACGGTTTTTATTATACGCTGGGACGGAACTGGTTCCGGCGGGAGAAAATGGGCCTGCATTCCCGGCCGGAAAAGGAATTTCCTGAAGCCGCCTGCCTCCCTGCAGATACGGATACGCTGCAGGAAGAGGAATACAGGGATTTTACGGATATTATCATTGAGTATGTCCGTACCCATTATGCGGAGGAGGGGCTGAATCTGAAATGGATTGCAGGACAGCTGGTGTTTCTGAATGAAGATTATGTGAGCAAGCGTTTCGCCCAGAGGACAGGTTGTAAATTTACAGCTTATCTGAACCGTACCCGGGTGGAAGCGGCAAAGCAGCTGCTGGAATCAACCGCGGCAGGCAGCGAAAGCGCGGCGGCCGCGGTGGGTTACGGGAATAATCCCAAGTATTTTACAAAGGTATTTAAGAAGTATACGGGGTACACGCCGACAGAGTATAAGCAGCTGTACGGCAGGAGGGTATAGCAAGGGATGCTCCGGAGTCAAAAGAAAAACAACAGATATGGAGTAAACGGACAGCTGTGAAAGATACCGGAAATTTACTCTGGCATGCCGGTTTTGGCAGTTCAGGAGGGAACAGTATTCAGGCTATAATGAGGCCAGAAAATACAAGGAGGTATCGTTATGAAGAACAAAGCTGTAAACCGTCTGATTGCCCTGGGAACCACCTTTACAATCCTGTTGTGCGGGTGTGGCGGCACAGAAAAGCCTGCTGTGGGGAGCGCCCCGGACAGGGAAACACAGACTGCCGCCTCACAGAGCGCCGCAGCCGGGGAAAATGCCGCAACCGGGGAAACCCCTGCAGCCGGAGAAAATGCGAATGAGGATATGATTACCTTTACTTTTTCAAAATCCTCTTATCCGAGCGTCACCCTGCCGGAGGGACAGACACCGGATGACAATGTGGTGCTGGACTATATTCGGGACAACTATCAGGTGGATATGAAATTGGCCTGGCAGGCGGAAGGCTCTGAGTACAACAACAAGCTGTCTTTAAATATTGCATCCGGAAATCTGCCCGATATTTTTTACTGCAATGATTACCGTACCTTTCTCCAGCTGGCGCAGAACGGGCTGCTGGCAGATCTGACAGATATCTATGAGGAGAACATTTCCGACACCATCAAAGGAATTGACGCTTCCTACGGCGGCCGTAACCTGGAGCCGGTTACCATAGACGGACGCCTGATGGCGATTCCTGCCGGCAACCTGGACGGGCAGCAGGATGTGCTGTGGCTGCGTAAGGACTGGCTGGACAATCTGGGACTGGAAGTGCCCAAAACCATGGAGGACCTGGAAAAGGTGCTCACCGCCTTTGTGGAAGAGGATCCGGACGGCAACGGCGTTGATGATACCACCGGCCTTACCGTGGACGCCACCAAACCGGTTGCCAGATACAATCATGCCTTCGGCCTGGAACCCATTTTTTATGCCTTCGGTGTTTATCCGAATTACTGGATGGAGGATGAAAACGGGGAAATTTATTATGGCTCTACCGATGAACGGATGAAGGAGGTTCTTACGCTGCTTCAGGACTGGTATAAAAAGGGGCTGATCGACAGGCAGTTTGCCACCCGGATCGGCAGCGGGGAGACGGAGGCCGTATTCACCTCCGGCCAGAGCGGCGCATACTTCGGCGCGGTCCATGCCAACTATACGGATGCATTTACCAATAACCCGGACATTGAGCTGGTGGCTGTGGCCGCTCCTCTGGATGGCAGCGGAAAATACAATTATGTCCTTCCCGAACCTACTTCATCCATGCTCTGTATCAGCTCCAAATGTGCGGATCCGGCCAGGGCTGTAAAAATAATCGGTATCGGTAACGATCTGTACCGCGGCTTTGATGAAAAAGCAAATGAAATCTTCAATGCTGCAGGAATCGCATCCTCCAGCAACGGACGCCGCGCCGTGTTCCCTCAGGGCTCCGTTACCTATGATTATTTTGATATTATTGAGAAGCTGGGTAAGGCGGTTAAAGAAAATATTGAAACGGGAAGCTATACGGAGTACGAGGGCATGACCCAGTATGATAAGGATCAGGTGGTGCTCGCCACACAGTATGCGGACGGTTCCGATAAAACCGAGCTTTCCTTCAAGTCCTATTACTACCGCTATGTGGGAAGCAACCTTCTTTCCGGTAGTGAAATGAACTCTCATGAGGCGGCGTATTACTATACCACGGATTCCAGCGCATCCCTGCAGGCAGAGCTGGATACCCTGGAGCAGGAAATGTATCTGAGCATCATCATCGGTGAAAAGAGCGTGGATTATTTCGATGATTTTGTGACCCAGTGGAAGAATATCGGCGGCGATACGCTGCTTGAGGAAGTCAAACAGGTTCTGGGCAGATAAAACGGGGGTAGAATCATGGCAAAAGTTAAAAAAAACGGAGCGGCGCATACAAGCCGCTCCCAGCTCCCCTATCATCTCATGCTTGCGCCGGGCATGCTGTTCCTCCTTCTGTTCCATATTGTCCCCATGGGCGGTCTTATTATGGCTTTTCAGAACTATGTGCCTATTAAAGGGCTTCTTGGCTCCGATTTTGTGGGACTGAAAAATTTCCAGCGTCTGTTCCGGCTGCCCACCTTCTGGAATGTGCTGAAAAATACGGTGGTCATTTCTGTCTCCAAGCTTGTTCTGGTGACGCTGGCAGCCATTGTGTTCGCACTGCTTTTAAATGAATGCCGGAACCTGAAATTTAAGAGGATTATTCAGACGACCGTTTACCTGCCCCACTTTTTATCGTGGGTAATCCTGGCGGTCATGTTCAGTAACCTTTTTTCCTATACCGGGATTATCAACCAGCTGGCGGGGCTGTTCGGCAGGGAGCCGGAAATGTTCATGATCAGCAATCAATGGTTCCGCAAAATCCTTATCGGCGGAGAGGTGTGGAAGGAGTTCGGCTACAGCGCCATCGTTTATGTGGCGGCAATGACTAACATCGATCCCACCCTTTATGAAGCCGCCGGCATGGACGGCGCGAACCGCCTGAAAAAGATACTGTACATCACCCTGCCCGGCATCGTACCTACCATTGTGCTCATGACCACTTTGAATATGGGGAAAATCCTCAGCGGCGGTTTTGATCAGGTATTCAACCTCTATTCGCCCCTTGTTTATCAGACCGGCGACATCATTGACACCTATGTTTACCGTATGGGCCTGGTGGATCTGCAGTACAGCAACGGAACCGCGGTGGGCCTGTTCAAATCCCTGATAAGCTTTGTCCTGCTGGTGGTGTCCTATAAGCTGGCGGATAAATTTGTGGGTTATCGTGTGTTTTAGGAGGCGAGGTATGAAGAAAAAGAAACTTAAGTTTTCCGATGTCCTGATTTATTTTTTCCTGCTTTTCTGCGGGATCATCTGCCTCGTCCCCATACTGAACACCATTGCCATTTCCTTCAGTGACAGGACGAGCGCGGCGATGGGGCTGGTGAAGCTGTGGCCTGTGAATTTCACGCTTGCCTCCTATCAGAACATGCTGGAGGAAACCCAGTTCTGGACCTCCTTCGGCGTATCGCTGGAACGGGTGCTCATCGGCGTAGCCCTGAATATGGTGCTTTCCATACTTATGGCCTATCCTCTGTCCAAGGCGCCGTCCCAGTTTCGGAGTAAAAAAATCTATATGTGGATCGTGGTATTTACCATGCTTTTCAGCGGAGGCCTGGTTCCCACCTTTATGGTCATCAATAAGCTGCACATGATGGATACCTTCTGGGCGCTGGTGCTCCCGGGCGCGGTGCCGGTATTCAATGTTATTATTCTGATGAATTTTTTCAAGGCCATTCCGCAATCCCTGGAGGAATCCGCTTATGTGGACGGGGCCGGCCCCTGGGTGGTGCTGGGGAAAATATTCCTGCCCCTGTCCAAGGCGCCCCTGGCTACCATCGGGCTGTTTGCCGTGGTTAGCCACTGGAATTCCTACTTTGACGGAAAAATTTACATCAATTCCATGAACAGGCTGCCTCTGCAGACCTATATCCAGTCCCTGTCCTCCTCACTGAATACAGATATGATGGCATCCATGACGGCCGAGGAGGTACAGGAAATGCTTGCCGTTTCCAGCCTGACCTTCAATTCCGCCAAGGTTATCGTATCCATGGTGCCGATTCTGCTTCTTTATCCGTTCCTGCAGCGTTATTTCGTTACAGGCATGGTGGTGGGAGCCGTAAAGGAGTGAGTAAAATGAATGAGGAAAAACAGCCTTCCGCCAAAATCCATATCCTGGGAAGCTGCTCCGGTACCGAGCCTTTTCCCGGCCGCCACCATACCAGCCTGGCTATAGAACTTCCTGACAGCCTCTTCTTTTTAGATGCGGGGGAGACCTGTTCTTATACCGCCCATCTCATGGGCCTTGATCTGCTCAAAACAAGGGCTGTGTTTATTTCCCACTGCCATATGGATCATATCGGCGGCCTGCCCAATCTTCTTTGGACGATACGTAAGCTTTCCGTTGTAAAGCAAAAGCTGCCGGTTTCCCCTGTCATCCATACCTACCTGCCCTGTCTGGATTCCTATGAAGGGATGATGGCGCTTCTTAACAATACGGAAGACGGCTTTTGCTGCGGCTATGGCCATCAGGCTCATGCTGTCAGAGACGGACTGCTGTGGAGCGGGGAGGAGGAGGCATTTACGTTAGAGGCCGTCCACAACCATCATCTGCCTTATGCGCCGCCTGCGCCGTACCTTTCCTTTTCCTTCCGCATCGGGCTTGCCGGGAAAAGTATTTTTTATTCCGGGGATACCAGCCTTGAGGATCTTGCGGATACCGTCCCGGATTACTGTGACCTTATGTTCATGGAAACCGGCCACCATCAGATCCCGCAGGTGTGCCGTTTCCTGAAGGCTGCAGGAAAAAATATCCGTACGCTTGTATTTATTCATCATGGACTGCGGGTTCTTGGAGATCCGGGAAGAGCGGAGGAGGAGCTGCGCCGGTATTGGGGAACGGACGGAGCGATCGCTTATGATGGTATGACAATTTCTTTGCAGTGAGTAAGATAAGCGTATATCGGAACTTCAGGCTTTGAAGGGAAATGGGTAAAAAGCAGGTATTCCGGTTGAAAAGACTGATTCTGTATACAAAAAACGGCGGTTATTCCGCTGTTTTTTGCTGTGTAAATGATATTTGCCGGTCCGGAGGAGGATTTTATTGGATTATTATATTGCTAATAAATTATTTTTTGTTATGATGTATAATAACCAACTGACAAATACTCCGGCGTTCGGCCTTTGGCTGGTATAAACAGATTGGTTCTTAACGATCCTGGCCGCCGTCTGGGCAAAGGACGGCTATTCCGGGCCTGCGGAATATGATATCCGCCGACTTGTTTAATCAAAGAGTTTCCTGTTATCACCCGGTTTACATGCCATTGTCACCCGGTTTACATAAGGAGGAGCAAATGAAGCTGATAGGAAGAGGCGCAACTGCGGAGGTCTTTGACTGCGGTGATGGTACGGTGTGCAAGCTGTTTATACCGGGCTGCCCTGTGGATGCGGTAAAAAGGGAATATGACAATGCCTGCCTGATGGAAGAAATGCGGCTCCCTGTGCCGAAGGCACATAAATTAGCCATGCTGGACAGCAGGGTAGGAATTATCTATGAAAAGATCTGCGGCGAATCCGCGCTGGATAAATTAGCAGCAGGGGAAAGCGTTGACGGCCTGATGGAAAGGTTTGCGCTTCTGCATAAGCGGATAATAAGCTGCCGGACCAGGCAGGGGATGTCCTATAAGCAGTTCCTGCTTTCCTGCATTGGGAGAAAAACACCGGATAAAGAGGCGCTGTACGAAAGGAGCGAAGGTCTGCCAGATGCCGATTATCTTTGCCATGGCGATTACCATCCGGGAAATGTCCTGGTGGGCGGCGACGGCTCCTGGAGGGTCATCGATTTTATGAATGTTTGTTACGGCCCCCGGGAATATGACGCCGCAAGAACCTTTTTCCTGCTGGCGCAGGGAGATTTGCCTCAGGAGGTACAAAGTACGGAGGAATCCTTTTCCATCCGCCGAAGGCTGGCTGCTCTTTATCTGGAGAAAATGCAGCTGGATTATCAGGAGATAGAAGGTTATCTTTGTATAATCAGGGAATGCCGGAAATATGAGACTCCCCCTGCCCGTAAAGAGGTTTAACTTCATTTCCCCAGAACAACAGACATTGAATCTCGCGGCATCCTGAGTTATAATAAAATTTCAGACCGGAAAACCGGATAGCCGCATACAGCGGTTTCCGGAGGAGGAAGATTTAAGTGTATACATTTCAAAGCAAAGTCAGATACAGCGAGCTGGACCCGGAGCGGAAGCTGAGCATAGCGTCTATTGTAGATTATTTTCAGGACTGCTCCACGTTCCATTCGGAGCAGCTTGGCGTGGGAATTGATTATCTGGAGGAACGCAGTCTTGTGTGGGTGATGTCCTACTGGCAGATTGTGATAGACAGATACCCGAAATTATGTGACAATATAACCATTGGCACATATCCCTATGAATTCAGAGGCTTCATGGGCTTTCGTAACTTTTTTATGGAGGACGATAAAGGGGAGCGCATTATCAGGGCAAACTCTATCTGGAGCCTGATGGATCTGAAGGCCGGGCGCCCTGCGCGTCCCACGGAGGAAATGGTGAAGGCCTATGTGCCGGAGCCAAAGCTTCCCATGGATTATGAGCCGCGCAAGATAAGCCTGGAGGGAGAGGGCAGGAAAATGCCCTCCTTTACGGTAGGAAAACAGCATCTGGACAGTAATCATCATGTAAATAACGGGCAGTATATTTATATGGCCCAGGACTATCTGCCGGAAGGGTTTTCCATCGGGCAGATGCGTGCGGAATACAGAAAATCCGCGCTGCTCCATGACTGTATTGTGCCTGAGGTGTTTGAACAGGAGGATACGCTGAAGGTATCCCTGTGTGACGGGGCAGGACAGCCCTATGCGGTTGTGGAGTTCAGAAAACAGAAGCAGTGAGGAAAATTATGCAGATTGAATTAGGAAAAATGCAGGAGCTGACGGTTGTAAAAAAGGTGGATTTCGGTGTTTACCTGGCTCCGGAGGACAACAGGGAGGACAAGGTCCTGCTTCCCGGGAAACAGGTGCCGGAGGGCTGCGGGTTGGGGGACCGGATTACCGTATTTGTATACAGGGATTCCAGGGACCGCCTGATTTCCACAACCACAAAGCCTAGCCTTTGCCTTGGCGAGGTGGCGGTGCTGACCGTGGCTCAGACGGGAAAGCTGGGCGCTTTTCTGGACTGGGGCCTGGAAAAGGACCTTTTTCTGCCGTTCAAGGAACAGACGAGACGCGTCCAGGAAGGGGAAAGCTTTCCTGCGGCGCTGTATGTGGATAAGAGCGGCCGTCTGTGCGCAACCATGAAAATTTATCATTATCTGAAAACGGACAGTCCATACCATAAGGATGACCGTGTGAGCGGCCATCTCTATGAAATCAGCCGTCAGTTCGGTGCGTTTGTCGCGGTGGATAATCAGTATTCCGCCCTGATCCCCCCCAGGGAAATGTACGGGGAATTAAAGGTGGGAGATACGGTGGAGGCCAGGGTTATCGCTGTACATGAGGACGGAAAGCTGGATCTGAGCGTGCGCGATAAAGCCTATCTCATCATAGAAACGGATGCGGATAAGGTCATGAGGCTGATTGAAAGCTTTGACGGCGTGCTTCCCTTCAACGACAAGGCTTCGCCGGAGGTCATTAAAAGAGAGACCAATATGAGCAAGAATGAATTCAAAAGAGCGGTGGGCCATCTGCTGAAAAACGGCCGCATTGAGATTACGGAAAAATCCATCAGAAAGATAAAATAGGAGCAGGGCATGAATTACAAGAAAGTAAACTGGTATTTCCTGGGTGTGATAATGCTGCATCTGGCGGTGGTCGGGGTTCTGATAGCGCTGCAGAATGTGTATCAGATGGGGATGGCCGTCAATCTCCTGGTAAGCGAGCTGATACTGGCGGTACCCGCGGTGATTGCCCTGCTTGCTTCCAAAGAAAAACCGAACCGGGTGCTGGGATTTCATAAGCTGAAAATATCTTCAGTGCTGATGATTATCCTCTATACCTTTCTGATGCAGCCGCTGACGACGCTTTTAAATGCGATCAGCATGCTTTTTGTGGACAATGCCGTCACTTCCATCAGCAGTGAGGTGATGAACCTTCCCTTCTGGCTGACCTTTTTCATGATGGCGCTGTTCGGGCCGTTCTGTGAAGAGTTCTGTTTCCGAGGCGTAGTATACAGAGGTTATCTGAAAAGCGGGAACGTAACGGGAGCGGTCCTTCTGTCTTCCCTGCTTTTCGGGCTGATGCATATGAATTTTAACCAGGCGCCCTACGCGTTTGCCCTGGGCGTTGCCATGGCCGTGCTTGTTGAAGCTACGGGAAGCCTGTGGTCCTCCGTTCTGATGCATGTGATATTCAATGCCCAGTCGGTGCTGCTGATGTATTTTTACCAGCATTTTATGCCTGAGGTATGGCTGCAGCAGACGCAGGCGGCGGTTACCGCCGAGGATATGCTTCCGTTAATCGGCATATACCTGGTTATTGCCGTAGTATGTACGGCGCTGGCAGCCTGCGTGCTCGTATGGCTGTGCAGGAACCAGGGACGGGATGAATATGCGGCGTGGCTTTTGCAGGAGCGGAAAAGCGGAAAGAAAAAGGGCAGGCTGGTCAGCGTGCCGCTGGTAATAGGTATTGTGGTCTGCCTGGCCTACATGCTGCTGAACGTTTTTCTCAGCCGGGGGTAAGCTGTAACGAATCCTGTACCTGTTCAGTCCCTTTACGGGTACTGAGTTTTTCTATAAAACGCCCGCATAAGACAGGCGCGTTGCGCGCCTGGATATTATCTGTTATAATAGGGCGTAGGTTATGTGCGGACCGAAAGGCCGCCTGCCGGACAGCTGTTGCAGGACGGCCGTGCCGGCGGAACGATAATGGCTGGGGGGTCTGTGCGCAGAAGGTGCCGGTCTTATTCCTGTGGGCTTTTTTGGGGAAGCCGACGAAGGAAGCAGATATACTGCAGGTGTTGCAGAATATCATGTCGGGGACAGGCATTTTTTGTCAGGGTGAAGGTATGCAGAAATATACGATATTAGGAATTAAATTATATGATTACGGGGCGCGCGAAGCGCTGCGCAATACAGACAGCTTCCTGCACAACGGGGCGCTTAATACGATTGCGTATATTTCCAGTTCCAACCTGGCGCAGGCATCCAAGGATGAACAGCTGAGGGAGTGCCTGGAAGCTGTTGATATGACGATTTGTACGGAACCGGATGTGCTTGAGGCAGCAGGGATAGCCGGAAGGAACAGAATCCGCGAGATTGACGAAAAGGTTTATCTGCGGGAGCTTCTGAAGAAATTCGGAAGGAACCGCAACAGTGTGTATCTTCTGGCGGATACCCATGACAATCTGGAGGTGCTTGGGGAAATCATTTCCGAATATCAGGATAATCTCCTGATCCGGGGCTGCGGCGCCTATGAAGATTTTGGAAACCAGCCGGAAAGACTTGTTAATGCACTTAACGACCTGGCGCCGGATGTGGTGATATCCAGAATGCCGTGGCCGGAGGATCTTTATCTGATGCATGACTATGCACATTTTGTTAATGCGGAGCTGTGGGTTTCCCTCCCCTTTGGAGCGGTGACCTGGGTGCAGAATCCCTCCCTGTTCGCGCGGCTGAAGCGCAAGCTGGTATACCGGGCTTTTGCACATAATGTGAATGAATACAATAAGAAAAGGGACGGGTGAATGAGCCTGTCTTTTTTTGTTTAGGTTGCCCAGAAGGTAAAAAATAGGATAAATGAAAAAAAAGCTCAAAAGTGCATAAATTTTTTGAGTTTCCTATGGATCTTTTTGTGGTTTTCAATTAAAATGGAAAAAGGGTGTTACAATAGGCAATTTTCCGGCGGCCATAACGTTTGTGGAAATTGCATAGAGAAGGAGTGGGGTAAGAATATGATATCAAATCAGGTATTACAGACGACAATTGACGGGCTGCGCAGCATCGCACGGGTTGACCTGTGTGTCGTTGACGTGGACGGCAAAATGATCGCAACAACATCCGAGGAAATGAGCAATTGTCTGGGTGCTGCACAGGATTTTTCCAGATCCCCCGCAGACAGCCAGGAAGTGCAGGGTTACCAGTTTTTCAAAATTTTTGATGAAGCGCAGCTGGAATATATCCTTGTGATCGGAGGCTCCGGCGAGGACGTTTACATGATCGGGAAGATGGTTGCTTTCCAGATTCAGAGCCTTCTGGTAGCTTACAAGGAACGGTTTGACAAGGATAATTTCATTAAGAACCTGCTCCTGGACAATCTGCTTCTGGTGGACATTTACAGCAGGGCGAAGAAGCTTCATATTCCCACGGACGTGTCCAGAGTCGCGCTGATCATCGAATCGGAGAACAGCAGGGACAGCAATGTCCTGGAACTGATGCGCGGCAGCTTTGGCAGCAATAACAAGGATTTCATCACGGCAGTGGATGAAAATAATGTAATCGTTGTAAAGGAACTGGTGGAGGCTGACGCCGGCAAGGAAATCGAACGCGCGGCCAGGACCATTGACGATTTTCTGGAAAAAGAAGGAATTGCGGGCGTGCGTATCGCCTACGGAACCATAGTAAAGGAAATCAAAGAGGTGAGCCGCTCCTACAAGGAAGCCAAAATGGCGCTGGATGTGGGAAAAATTTTCTTTGACGAACGAAACATTATCGCATACAATGAATTGGGTATCGGAAGGCTGATTTACCAGCTTCCCATTCCTCTTTGCAAGATGTTTATCAAGGAAATTTTCGGCGGGAAAAGCCCGGATGATTTCGATGAAGAGACGCTTACCACAATCAATAAATTTTTTGAAAACAGCCTGAATGTATCAGAGACAAGCCGTCAGCTGTTTATCCACAGGAATACGCTTGTATACCGCCTGGATAAGCTGCAGAAGAGCACCGGTCTTGATTTGCGTGTGTTTGAGGATGCCATTACCTTTAAGATCGCGTTGATGGTTGTAAAATATATGAAGTACATGGAAACGTTTGAATATTAGGCTGCCGTTTTTTAGGCCGCCGGGATAGCGAGGTGTAGGTTTTGGGACTTTTTGGTACGAGGAAGACAAAAAGGAGAATTAAGGATGACGGCTCCGTCATAGTTCTTGACAGGGTAAGCAAGAGCTATTCGACGGGCGCTCCTGCTTTGAACGGAGTGAACCTGCGGGTAAAAAAGGGAGAGTTTGTTTTTATCGTGGGTGACAGCGGTTCCGGAAAGTCCACCCTCATCAAGCTTCTGCTGCGGGAACTGACGCCCACCTCCGGCACCATTCTGGTGAACGGACAGAGCGTGGCGGATTTGAAGCCGCGCCAGATACCAAGGTACAGAAGGAACCTGGGGATCGTATTCCAGGATTTCCGTCTGCTCAAGGACAGGAATGTCTACGAGAACGTGGCGTTCGCACAGCGGATTATCCAGGTACCCACAAAGGAAATCAAACGGAATGTCCCGGCAATTCTGGCGACCGTGGGGCTTGCGGGGAAATATAAAGCAAAGCCGAAGCAGCTTTCCGGCGGGGAGCAGCAGAGAGTGGCCCTGGCCAGGGCTCTGATCAACAGGCCGCCCATCCTGCTTGCCGACGAACCTACCGGAAACCTGGATCCCAAGAACTCCTGGGAAATCATGAAGCTTCTGGAGAAAATCAACGAAGGGGGAACCACAATACTGGTAGTAACCCACAACCGTGAAATCGTAAATGAAATGCGTAAGCGGGTTGTTACGATGAAGAAAGGCGTCATCGTGAGCGACGAAGAAAAAGGTGGTTATATCGATGAGAATTAGTACATTTTTTTATACGCTGAAACAGGGTATTATCAATATTTTCCGTAATAAATGGTTTTCTCTCGCTTCAGTGGCGACTATCAGCGCCTGCCTGTTTCTTTTCGGATTGTTTTATGCGGTGATTGCCAACTTCCAGAGTATTGTGAAAACGGCGGAGGAAGGCGTGTCGGTTACGATTTTCTTCCAGCCGGGTACCACGGAAGAGCAGATGAAGGAAATCGGGGATAAGATAGAGGCGCGGGAAGAGGTGTCCAAGGTGGAATTTACCTCTGCGGATGAAGCCTGGGATTATTACAGGGCGAACTGGATTCCTGAGGAATTTTCTGACGGCTTCCCGGATAACCCCCTTGAGAATTCAGCCAGCTACGCGATCTATATGAAGGATATCGCGGAGCAGGCGGCGCTGGTGGATTATCTGAACACCATACCGGAGATCAAGACGGTTAACCAGTCGGAGCTTGCGGCAACCACCCTGACGGGTGTGAATGCACTTGTGGCATATGTGTCGGCGGGCATTATCCTGATCCTGCTGCTTGTTTCTGTTTTCCTGATCAGCAATACCGTTACCATTGGTATTTCTGTCAGAAAGGAAGAAATCAGCATTATGAAATATATCGGAGCGACGGATTTCTTTGTAAGGGCGCCCTTCGTAATTGAGGGTATCCTGATCGGTATCCTCGGATCCGCATTCCCTCTGGGAACGATTTATGTGTTATACAATAAGGTTGTGGATTATATAGGGACCAAATTTTCCGTACTGTCTAATCTGCTGCATTTCCTGCCTGTAAATACAATTTTTACAACATTGGCCCCGGTCATAGTAATCGTTGGTGTGGGCATCGGTTTCATGGGAAGTTTCATTACGGTCCGCAAGCATCTGCGTGTCTGATAAGACGAAGCGGTTTGTCTGTGCGGTGCGGTGGAGAATATGATAAAGAACAGAAGAGATATCAGTCTTTTGCTCTGCCTTGTGCTTCTTTTTTCCTGGTTTTTTCCGGAAATAGGAAGCGAAGCGGCAACCTCCAGCGAACTGGAGCAGAGCATTAAGGAAAAGGAATCTGCGATAACGGAGGCACAGGAGCAGAAAAAACAGCTTCAGTCCACAATGTCGGATATACAGGCCATGGTAGACAGCCTGGAGAGCTCCAAAAATGACCTGGAGGCATATGTAAAGCAGCTGGATGGCAATCTTGCACAGATTCAGTCTAAAATCAATGAGCTGAAGTCCATGATTTCTGAAAAGGAAGAGGAAATCAGGGAGACCCAGAAGCAGCTGGAGGAAGCCATTGAGCGGGAGGAGCAGCAGTATGCGGCCATGAAGGTGCGCATCCAGTATTCCTATGAACGGGGAAGCAGTAACTATATTGAGATGCTGCTGGCTTCAAAGAGCTTCGGGGAATTTCTCAACAATGCCAATTACATGGAGCAGATGAATGAATATGACCAGCGGCAGCTGGAAGAGTACCAGAAGAACCGTGAACTGGTGGAAACATGTAAAAAGGCGCTGGAGGAGGAGCAGGAGGTGCTGGAGCAGGCCAAGGCTGAGGTGGAAAAGGAAGAAGCCGGCCTGGAAACGCTGATCAGCCAGAAGGAACAGCAGATTACTGCTTTTCAGGGCGATATCAGCAATAAAGAGGCTGCCATCAAGGAATATGAAGCGGATATTGCGGCGCAGAATTCCACAATCGCCGCTTTGGAAGCGGCGGCAGCGGCGGAAAGAAAGCAGCTGGAGGAATTAAATAAGCCGAAGGTGACCTATGACGGAGGCATGTTCCAGTTCCCGCTTACTTCTTATAAGAGGATTTCAGATGAATACGGCTACAGAATCCATCCGACGCTTGGTGTGAAGAAGTTCCATAACGGTGTGGATTTTGCAGCGGCCAGCGGTACGCCGATACTGGCGGCCTATGACGGAACCGTGGTGGGCGCCGCATATAACAGCTCTATGGGAAATTACGTCATGCTCAACCATGGAGACGGGCTTTATACAATTTACATGCATGCTTCTTCACTGAATGTCTCCCAGGGGCAGACGGTGACCAAAGGGCAGCAGATCGCAGCGGTAGGCTCCACGGGACGTTCCACCGGACCTCATCTGCATTTCAGTGTGAGATTGAACGGGGAATATGTAAACCCCTGGAATTATTTAAAATAGTTTACTATATACTAGAACAGGACGTAAACTTTGGAACCGGGCGGGGGCAGCGGATAAAGCTTGCAGCCCGGTTTTTATTTTCCGGAGCCACTGACGGATAAACATTTAGTAAAACGGCCTGACAGCCGCAGGAATCGAGGTTAACGATGAGTAATAAGAAAAGCTTCTTGGGAGGGATAGTTACAGGAGTACTGGCGGCAGCGCTGATTTTAAGCGGTGTTTTCATGGGGCGTTCCGCCTGGAATCTGCTTCAGGCGTCAAGAGCGCAGGAGGCAGCGTCACAGAGCGCGGCGGAAAACACAGGCAGCGATACTGTTGCCAATCAGCGGACTATGGATAAGCTGAAGCTGCTGGAGGATACCATAGGAAAGTATTATCTGGAAAGCGTGGACGAACAGACACTGGAAAAAGGCGTGTACGATGGGCTGGTTAAAGCCCTGGGAGATCCCTACTCCGTTTATTATTCAGCTGAGGAACTGAAAGAGCTGCAGGACAAAACTGAGGGTATCTATTATGGCATCGGCGCTTATATCGGCATTGACGCGGACACCAGCCTGCCCCGCCTGACGGGGATTATCGAAGGTACGCCCGCCCAGGAAAGCGGGCTGCGGGCAGGAGATCTTCTCTATAAGGTGGATGGGGAAGAGGTCCAGGGACTGGAGCTGACGCAGGTAGTCAGCAAGGTAAAGGGTGAGGAAGGCACTACGGTGCATCTGACCATTATCAGAGAGGGTGAGTCGGATTATCTGGAAATTGACGTTGTGCGCAGAAAGGTGGAAAGCCCTACTGTTAACCAGAAGATGCTGGACAACAACATCGGATATATCCAGATTACCGAGTTTGACACGGTAACCCTGGATCAGTTTACGGAAGCCCTGGCAGTATGCCGCGGTTCGGGAATGAAGGGGCTGATTCTTGACCTGAGAGGAAACCCGGGCGGAAATCTGAACACGGTCTGCGATATCGCCCGCGAGATCCTTCCCAAAGGCCTGATTGTATATACGGAAGACAAGAACGGGAAAAGGACGGAATATACCTGCGATGGAACAAACCAGATAAAGGAGCCGCTGGTAGTCCTTGTGGACAGCGGCAGCGCCAGTGCTTCGGAGATCCTGGCCGGGGCGATTAAGGATTATGGAATCGGAACGCTGGTGGGCACAACGACCTTTGGAAAGGGTATTGTGCAGCGGATTATTTCCCTTTCTGACGGATCGGCTGTAAAGCTTACCGTGAGCAACTATTATACCCCGAATGGGAACAATATCCATAAAATTGGTATTGCACCGGATATTGAGGAGAAGTTTGACGGGGAAGCTTATTATAATGACGGTGTGGATAACCAGCTGAATAAGGCGATTGAAGTAATGAACGGGAAGCTGGGGGATGGGCAGTAAACTGTTGGCCGTGCAGGGCTGTGATACAATGGGTACGGTATCATAGCTCTGTTTTTATATAAATATTGAATAGAAGAATTGAAGTTGAGGACGAAGCGGTTATTCGAAGGCTTCGAAAGAACAGGATTGATAAAATCAAGAGTTTCAGCGAGGTGGATTATGGATATAAAAGAAATAATTGACAGTAATTTCAGAGGGAATATATACGTTGTCCAAGATGGTAAGGTGATAATAGAAAATGTATCAGGCTTTGCTGATTTGGCCAATGAAATTCCAAATACGATGGAAACAAAATTTGCAAGCGCATCAGCAGGAAAAGTCTTTGTTGCGGTAGCCATTTTGCAGTTAATTGAACAAGGGAAACTGAGTTTTGATGATACATTAGGAAAACTGCTGGATATTGATTTGCACGATATAGATGCAGATGTGACAGTAGAACAATTATTAAATCATACTTCGGGAGTCCCAGATTATTTTGATGAAAGCATTATGGACGAATACGAGGATTTATGGGTTGATTTTCCTAATTACAAAATCAGACATAATAATGACCTGCTCCCGTTGTTTATAGAGAAGCCTATGATGTATCCGAAGGGTGAAAAATTCCAATATAATAATTCAGGGTTTGTGCTGCTTGCGTCAATAATCGAAAAAGTAACGGGAATGTATTTTGACAAATATCTGCAGACAAATATCTTTGATGTATGCGGTATGAGCGGAACGGGTTACTATGCACTGGACAGATTACCGGCAAAATGTGCAAATAATTATATTTATTGTGCTGACACAGATGATTACCGTACCAATATTTTTTCTGTTGATGTAAATGGAACAGGCGCAGGGGGAGCGTTTATCACGGTAAAAGATATCCTTAGCTTTTGGACGAATTTATTGAGCGGAAAACTTATTTCAAAGGAGCTTCTCTCAAAAATGTTTACTAAGCAAAGCGGGGACGGTATTGATGCCGAAGAAGGCTATTATGGCTATGGGATATGGATTATTGACAATCCATGTGGCAAAGATTTTGTTTACTTTCAGGGCTGTGACCCTGGTGTGAGTTTTCTTTCTGAATATAATCCTAATAATGGCATGATTTCTGTTTTGGTAAGTAATTATGGGGATAATGTCTGGAAAGAAATGAGAAAGATCAGAAAGAAATTTTATAAGTAGTATTGTAAGGGTTTCAGGATGGTGCAAAAACGGTCTTATAGGCCGGCTTAATGATTGGTTTTGCACCAATATTCCCGGCGTACTGAACTGTTGTCAGAGAAGAAAAAAGTCTCGATTGGTATTGCTCTTGTGCCATTGCTTTCTGGGCTGTCTTGTTAATGAAAGCTATATGAGGGGGACTCTTGCATAACTGAGCCTGTCCATTTATTTTTTCATCTACCTATTGAATATTTCGTCCATATTAAACTATAATATGGACGAAAGGGTAAAAGGCTGGACGAAAAGATTCTGTCAAAGCCGGGTACGGATATGAGAACATTTGATTATATGAAACTGGCAGACCGGATGTGGGATAGCGAAATTCTTATTTATGTTGCAAAAATACATGAATATAAAGGAAAACAGGAACTATATGTGCGGCAGAAGCCTGTGGAGTTGGAACGCCTGGTTAAAATTGCACGGATACAAAGTACCGAAAGCTCCAATAAAATTGAAGGCATTGTCACCACAAGCACGCGAATCAGACAGTTAATGGATGACAAGACCATGCCAAAAAACCGGGATGAGAGTGAAATTGTTGGATATCGGGATGTACTGAATACCATCCATGAGAGCCATAACTATATTCCAGTCAAGCCGGCCTATATCCTGCAGCTGCATCGTGATTTATTAAAACATGCCGGCTTGTCATATGGCGGTCAATTTAAGAACACACAGAACTATATTAATGAGACAAAACCAGACGGAACTGTAGTGACACGCTTTACTCCGCTGGCCCCTTATGAAACAGAACCAGCGATTGGGGCCATCTGTGAAAGCTATCGTCAGACATTGGCCATGGAGGTCATAGACCCTCTGATTTTGATTCCGACTTTTATCTGCGACTTTCTGTGCATCCATCCATTTAATGATGGAAATGGAAGAATGAGCCGACTGCTCACCTTGTTACTTCTCTATCAAAATGGCTATGAGGTGGGTAAGTATATCAGTGTTGAAAAGAAGATAGAGGAAACCAAAGATGTCTATTACGGTGTACTGGAATGCATTGATGCAGGATGGCATGAGGAACAGAATGATCCCACGCCATTCATTAAGTATATGCTTCAGATGATTCTTGCCTGCTATACTGAGTTTGAAGCCAGAGTAGGTTGGGTATCCGACAGTAATCGAAGCACGGTCTATGATGTGGTAAAAGCCTATGTGACCGGAAAAATTGGTAAGTTTACCGGCGCAGAAGTGATTGCTGATTGTCCCAGCGGAAGCCGTTCTGCTGTGCTGGGAGCATTGAAACGACTTACCGATGAGGAGGTCATTGTGAAATGCGGAACTGGGCGCAGAACCTTTTATGTGCGGAAGGACGCTATGGAATGATAGGGTTTCGTCCAGCTATGGAAGCTTTCGGCCAAATGGAACAAAGAAATAGATGATAATTGAATTAGTATTATCTTGGATAGGGTAAAATTACACCTATTACTATTAGTAGACCTTCTGTTCATGAAGAGTATGAACTATATCACTTTACTGATACAGAGGCAGAATTAAAAAAGCTGTTGTAAATATGTTGATGAAATAAAAACAAAGTATAGAACAAACATTCGATGTTTCTCTGTACTTTGTTTTTATATTCTGATATAATGAGGTTTACGTAAGAAGAATATTACTGATTATGAAGAAGAGAATAACTAATGTATTCATAAAAGAGGACTTTTATGGATCATTTTGAAATAGTTTCAGAATATAAACCAACCTTGATCATAGCCAATAACAAAACATTAGCAGGCCAGCTATATGGAGAATTCAAAGAGTTTTTTCCAAATAACGCGGTGGAGTATTTTGTCTCCTGCTATGAAGTTATATTATTTACCTTTAATATCTCGTATGGACTTAGATTTGGAAAAATTGAAGAACCAGAAAAATTTTGATAAAAGGGCATAAATGGGATATATATGGGTAATTTGGGATTGGCGTTATCTTTAATACACCTATTCTGGAAGGAGAGTTACCGCAGATTAAATGCGAGTGTCGGGGAGATGCAACTGAGTGTGCCATGACAATCTAGGGAGAGGAAAGTAACTATCGCTTGTTGTTAGAGTGCATGGAAATATATGGATGTTTATTTGAGTGTAAAATTGAGGAAATATTTAAACATTATACAGATGAAATAGAAGCCGTACAGCATGCAAAAGATATAGAAGAAGCATATGTAAAGATTATTGAAACAGGAATAACAAAAGCGCAGCCGCATGTTATTACAATAGAAAAGTTAAAAACTAAGATAGAGCAATTGTTGCGAATTACAATATTTGATAATGATTTTGACTATAAAACGGACACGGAACGTATGTGGAGCGCAATATGAATTCGCTACACGCATGTAGCGAATTTAATCAGAGGTTAGATGTACGAAAAAAACTGTTGAAAAATCTATCGAAGGAATTGTTAGATGAATTTGGGAACAGTGAAAATGAGAGAATTATTTGTTGAAAAAATAGAAGAGAGGCAGGTGAAGATAGATGGATTTTGATATAAGACTCTTCGATGATTATCGGGAAAATAATCGCCTGGAGGCAAAAAAAGCAAGAGGCGGTTTGCCAAATAGCTTATGGGATACGTACTCTGCCATGGCAAACTGTTATGGCGGGGTAATTCTGCTTGGTGTAATTGAGCGTGAGGATGGTAGTTTTGCAACAACCGGTTTAAAAGATATTGAAAAATTGAAAAAGGATTTCTGGAATGTAATCAATGATAGAAAGAAGGTCAGTATTAACCTGCTTACCGATGAGGATGTAAAAGCATATGAGATTCATGACGATGTTGTTATGGCTATTCATGTGCCACAGGCAACACGTGAGGAAAAACCGGTTTACCTGAATGACAATTTATTTGGCGGAACATTCCGACGAAATGGAGAGGGTGATTATCATTGCACTCCAGGTGAAGTGCGTGCCATGATTCGAGATCAGACAGAAGAAACATCGGATATGAAGGTGTTGGATGAGTTGGAAATCAGTGATTTGAATTTGGATACCATACATGCCTATCGTAGCAGACATGCAGCGCTGCGCCCAAATCATGTGTGGGAAAAACTTTCGGATGCAGAGTATTTAGAGCAGATTGGGGCTGCCAGACAATCACGTACCGATAAACGGATTCGTCCAACCGGGGCAGGCCTTTTGATGTTTGGCGAGGAGTATAAGATTCTTTACGAGTATCCGGAATACTTTTTGGATTATAGAGAAATGCTTGATCCAACAATCAGATGGACCGATCGTCTGCAGTCAAGCTCTGGTGATTGGACAGGAAATTTATTCGACTTCTTTTTTCGTGTGAACAGCAAAATCACAAAAGATCTAAAGATTCCGTTCAAGTTGGATGGAATTACCAGAATTGATGATACACCAGTGCATAAGGCAATGCGAGAGGCACTTGCCAACTGCTTGACTAATACAGACTTTTTTGTGCCACGTGGCATTGTGATTCGGAAAGATGCTGAGCATGTGATTATGGAGAATCCGGGATATATCCGAACCGGAAAAAACCAGATGCTGAAAGGTGGAATATCTGATCCTAGAAATAAGGCGCTGATGAAGATGTTTAATATCATTGGAATCGGTGAGCGTGCTGGTAGTGGGGTGCCAGATATTTTTGATGTTTGGAAATCACAGGGCTGGGAAACGCCAGTGATTGAAGAGCAGTATAATCCGGATAGAACGATTTTAATATTGCCATTCGTTCAGAAGCAATTATCACAGGGAAATAACGGTTCAAAAATCCAAAATGAACCGATAAATGAACCGATAAATGAACCGATAAATTCAATTGGGTATGAGAAAACTTTGCTTGAAAAAAGAATAATTGATATTTTAGTAATGAATTCAAATATCAGTCAACCTCAAATGGCAGAAATAATAGGAGTTTCATTATCCAGTGTGAAAAGAACTATAAAAAAGATGGTTGAATCTGGACAGATTAAACATGAGGGCAGCAAAAAGTCTGGTCGCTGGATTGTATTATAAAATAAATGCGTTTTAGAATGCTTTTTTTGCAATAAAATGCGTTAATATCCTTTAAACTTAGTGTAATAGATTTGCACAATATGGAGATAAATATGGATCATTTTGAATTAGTATCAGAATATAAACCAACCGGTGATCAGCCCCACGCCATCGCCGAACTGGTGAAAGGTTTTCAGGAAGGCAATCAGTTTCAGACATTACTTGGTGTTACCGGCTCCGGTAAGACCTTTACCATGGCCAATGTCATCCAGGCCCTGAATAAGCCAACCTTGATCATTGCCCATAACAAGACATTAGCAGGCCAGTTATATGGAGAATTCAAAGAATTTTTCCCAAACAACGCGGTGGAGTATTTTGTCTCCTACTACGACTACTACCAGCCGGAAGCCTACGTCCCTTCCTCAGATACCTACATTGCTAAGGATTCCTCCATCAACGATGAGATAGACAAGCTGCGCCTGTCAGCTACCGCATCGCTGGCGGAGCGCAAGGATGTCATTGTGGTGGCCAGTGTGTCCTGTATTTACGGTCTGGGAAGCCCGGATGAATACAAGGACATGATTGTTTCATTGCGCCCCGGCATGGTGAAGGACAGGGATGCGGTTCTGCGGGAACTGATAGATATACAATATGACAGAAATGATATGGATTTAAGCCGCGGCTGCTTCCGTGTCCGCGGGGACAGCGTGGAGATTTATCCGGCGCAGGGCGGCGATTACCTGATAAGGGTGGAATTTTTCGGGGACGAGATTGATCGGATTGCCCAGGTGGATCCGCTGAGCGGGAAGCTGCATGCTACACTGGAGCATATCGCTATTTTCCCCGCCTCCCATTATGTGGTTTCCCAGGGAAAGATAAATATAGCCTGTGACAATATTGAACAGGAGCTGGAAGAACGTATCCGGTATTTTAAGGGAGAAGACAAGCTCCTGGAGGCACAGCGTATTTCTGAAAGGACTAACTTTGATATTGAGATGCTGCGTGAGACCGGGTTCTGCTCCGGTATTGAAAACTATTCCAGACATCTGAACGGCACGCAGCCCGGTGAACCGCCTATGACGCTCCTTGACTTTTTCGGGGATGATTTCCTGATTATGATAGATGAGTCCCATATTACCATTCCCCAGATCAGAGGAATGTTCGCGGGCGACCGTTCCAGGAAGATGACGCTTGTTGATTACGGCTTCCGACTGCCCTCCGCGCTGGATAACCGGCCGCTGAATTTTGAAGAGTTTGAATCACATATTGATCAGCTGCTTTTTGTGTCCGCAACGCCTTCCGCTTATGAAGAGGCGCATGAGCTGCTGCGTACGGAGCAGATTATCCGTCCTACCGGACTGCTTGATCCGGAGGTTATTGTGCGCCCTGTGGAAGGACAGATCGATGACCTGATCGGTGAAATCAGAAAGGAAACGGATAAACACAACAAGGTGCTGGTGACTACGCTGACAAAGCGTATGGCAGAGGATTTAACCGATTATATGCGTGAGGTGGGAATCAGGGTGAAGTACCTGCATTCCGACATTGATACGCTGGAACGGGCGGAAATCATCCGGGATATGCGGCTGGATGTATTCGACGTCCTTGTGGGTATCAACCTGCTCAGAGAAGGCCTGGATATCCCGGAGATTTCCCTTGTAGCCATCCTGGACGCCGATAAAGAGGGCTTCCTGCGTTCAGAGACTTCATTGATACAGACGATTGGCCGTGCGGCCAGAAATGCGGAAGGGCATGTTATCATGTATGCGGATAACATGACGGATTCCATGAATGCCGCCATCAGCGAAACTAACAGGCGTAGGGAAATCCAGCAGAAATATAACGAAGAACACGGAATTACGCCGCAGACCATTAAAAAGAGCGTGCGTGATTTGATCAGTATATCGAAGGTAATCGCCAAGGAAGAGGTACGATTTGAAAAGGATCCTGAATCCATGGACGAGAAGGAGCTGGAGAAGCTGATTGGAGATATCCAGAAGAAGATGAAGCAGGCCGCTGCGGATTTGAATTTCGAAGCTGCCGCAGAATTGCGTGACAAGATGGTAGAGCTTAAGAAAACATTGGCAAAAATGAAGGAATAAGGATAACTGTCCGGAAACAGGATGGTTAGGAAAGAATACGGCGCGGGCCGGCGGGTCCGGCCTGCTTTGAAAGGAGCACAGACCAGAGCATGGAACAGGAAAGCATAAAGATGAGACCCCGTGAATTTATAAAAATCCGTGGGGCGAATGAGCATAATCTGAAGAATATAGACGTGGATATACCCAGAAATGAACTGGTAGTCCTGACCGGATTGTCCGGTTCGGGAAAATCTTCACTTGCATTTGACACAATTTATGCGGAGGGACAGAGACGGTATATGGAGTCCCTGTCTTCCTATGCAAGACAGTTCCTGGGACAGATGGAAAAGCCCAACGTGGAAAAAATCGAAGGGCTTTCTCCGGCGATATCCATCGACCAGAAATCCACCAATAGAAACCCCAGATCTACAGTGGGAACCGTAACCGAAATTTATGACTATTTCCGTCTTTTATATGCCCGGATTGGTATCCCCCACTGCCCCAAGTGCGGAAAGGAAATTAAAAAGCAGACGGTAGATCAGATGGTAGATCAGATTATGGGCCTGCCCGACGGTTCCAGGATACAGCTGCTGGCGCCCGTAGTAAGGGGCAGGAAGGGCGAGCATGCCAAGGTGCTGGAACGCGCCAAAAGAAGCGGCTACGTCCGTGTAAGAGTGGACGGAAACCTGTATGAGCTGTCGGAAGAAATCAAGCTGGATAAAAATATCAAGCATAATATAGAAATCGTTGTGGATCGTCTGGTGGTTAAGGAGGGTATCGAACGCCGCCTTACGGACTCCATTGAAAGCGTGCTTGCGCTTACGGACGGACTGCTTATTGTGGATGTCATAGACGGGGAAACCATGACCTTCAGCCAGAGCTTCGCCTGTCCTGACTGCGGAATCAGCGTTGATGAAATCGAGCCAAGAAGCTTTTCCTTCAACAACCCCTTTGGCGCCTGCCCGGAGTGCTTCGGCCTGGGCTATAAGATGGAATTTGATGTGGATTTGATGATTCCCGATAAACGGCTGAGCATCAATGAAGGCGCGATTGCGGTAATGGGATGGCAGTCCTGCAACGATACTTCCAGCTTTACCAATGCAATCCTGCAGGCTTTGGCCAAGGAATATCATTTCAGCCTGGATACCCCTTTTGAAAAGTATCCGGATAAGATAAAGGATGTCCTGATTCATGGAACCGGCGGCCGTGAGGTGGAGGTCTTCTATCAGGGACAGCGGGGAAAAGGCGTGTATCCGGTGGCCTTTGAGGGGCTGATTAAGAATGTGGAGCGCCGCTACAGGGAGACTGCGTCAGATATTATGAAGCAGGAGTATGAAACTTTCATGAGCATTACTCCCTGTAATATCTGCCAGGGGATGCGACTGAAAAAAGCAGCGCTGGCCGTAACGGTATGCGACAGGAATATTTACGAGGTTACTTCCATGTCCATCCGCAATCTGAAGGAATATCTGGATAATATGCAGCTGACAAAACAGCAGGAGCTTATCGGCAAACAGATCCTGAAGGAAATCAGGGCGAGGGTCGGTTTCCTGGTGGATGTGGGACTGGAATACCTGTCCCTGTCAAGAGCTACGGGAACACTGTCAGGCGGCGAGGCGCAGCGTATTCGTCTTGCAACCCAGATTGGCTCCGGCCTGGTAGGCGTATGCTATATCCTGGATGAGCCAAGTATCGGACTGCATCAGCGTGACAACGATAAGCTTCTGAACACATTGAAAAATCTCCGAGATTTAGGCAATACGCTTCTTGTTGTAGAGCATGACGAGGATACTATGCTGGCGGCGGACTATATCGTGGATATCGGTCCCGGCGCAGGCTCTCACGGCGGTGAGGTGGTTGCCTGCGGTACGGCGGAGGAGCTGATGAATATACCGGAATCCATCACGGGACAGTATCTGAGCGGGGCGCTATCCATTCCGGTTCCCGAAAAACGCAGGAAGCCTGCGGGATGGATTAAGGTAAAGGGCGCCGCGGAGAATAACCTGAGGAATATTGATGTGAAGTTCCCCCTGGGAGTCATGACCTGTGTAACCGGCGTTTCCGGTTCAGGAAAAAGCTCCCTGGTGAATGAAATACTTTATAAGACACTGGCACGCGACCTGAACAGAGCCAGAACAATACCCGGGAAAAATAAGGGAATCGAAGGAATCGACCAGCTGGATAAGGTCATTGATATTGATCAGTCCCCCATCGGCCGTACGCCCCGTTCCAATCCGGCCACCTATACCGGCGTATTTGATATGATCCGTGATCTGTTTGCGTCCACCCAGGATGCCAAGGCAAAGGGATACAAGAAAGGAAGATTCAGCTTCAATGTGAAGGGCGGAAGATGCGAGGCCTGCGGCGGCGACGGAATCATCAAGATTGAAATGCATTTCCTGCCCGATGTATATGTACCCTGCGAGGTCTGCGGCGGCAAACGTTATAACAGGGAGACTCTGGAGGTTAAATATAAAGGAAAAAGTATTTTTGACGTGCTGGATATGACCGTGGAGGAAGCGGTTGGCTTCTTCGAAAATGTTCCCAGTATCCGCAGAAAGATAGAAACGCTCTACGATGTGGGCCTTTCCTACATCAAGCTGGGACAGCCCTCCACAACCCTTTCCGGCGGCGAGGCACAGCGGATCAAGCTGGCTACGGAGCTGAGCCGCAGGAGTACGGGAAAGACAATCTATATTCTGGATGAACCTACAACAGGTCTTCATTTTGCGGATGTGCACAAGCTGGTGGAAATACTGCACCGGCTGGCCGATGGAGGCAATACGGTAATCGTTATTGAGCATAACCTGGATGTGATCAAAACTGCGGATTACATCATAGATATGGGGCCGGAAGGCGGAGATGGCGGCGGAACCGTGATCGCGGAAGGCACGCCGGAGAAGGTGGCGGCCTGTGAAGGCTCCTATACTGGCTATTATATAGGGAAGATGCTGGAAAAGGCGAAACACTCGCCGATGGATTAATTATGTAAGAACAGAAAACTGCATAAAAATTCCGCTTAGAAATTCTGTTGTAAACTGGATGCAGAGAAAAATGAACCAGGCAGATTGAAAAAACCAGTAGATTATAAGGAATGCATCGTTTTACCGTTAATATTTTGCGCTGCAAGGCCCTGATTCTGTATTGCCGCCTGCAACTATGCGGTAAAGCGGTGTATTCTTTAAATTTTTATGAAAAGACTTTCCATAAGAACGTTTTTAGGTTATAATAACAGACGGTATATTTTACGCTTGCGTCCGACAGGTTTTTTTCATTGATATTTCGCAATTTTACGTAATTTGTAAAATATATGCTTGATTCATAAAGAATGGTCCATAATATAATAGAGGCAGAAGGAAGCGCAGGGGATTTATTGGACAGTCTTCCGCGCCATCTTCATTTGGAATGGAGGAAATTATGCAGTATACAGATATTGGAATTGACCTGGGTACCGCCAGTATTTTAGTGTATATCAGAGGAAAGGGCGTTGTTCTGAAAGAGCCCAGCGTAGTAGCGTTTGACAGAGATACGAATAAAATCAAGGCCATCGGCGAGGATGCCAGGCTGATGCTTGGACGTACACCCGGCAATATTGTTGCGGTAAGGCCGCTTCGCCAGGGTGTTATTTCCGATTATACAGTTACTGAAAAGATGCTGAAGCATTTTATCCAGAAGGCGCTTGGCAGGAAGACCTTCAGAAAGCCCAGGATTGCAGTCTGTGTTCCCAGCGGTGTAACAGAGGTTGAGAAGAAGGCTGTTGAGGATGCAACCTATCAGGCAGGTGCACGCGAGGTTTCCATTATAGAGGAGCCGATTGCGGCAGCCATTGGTGCAGGCATCGATATTTCCCGTCCCTGCGGTAATATGATTGTGGATATCGGCGGCGGTACTTCAGATATCGCTGTAATTTCTCTGGGCGGTACGGTAGTAAGCGCCTCTATTAAGATTGCCGGTGATGATTTTGACGAGTCACTGGTACGCTATATGCGTAAAAAACATAACCTTCTGATTGGCGAAAGAACCGCAGAGGATATCAAGATAAAGATTGGTTCTGCCTATAAGCGTCCCGAACCTGATTTTATGGATGTCAGGGGACGTAACCTGGTAACCGGCCTTCCCAAAACAGTGAAGGTTTCCTCCGAGGAAACGGAGGAAGCCCTCAGGGAGCCTACCCTGCAGATCGTGGAAGCCATCCACAGCGTGCTGGAGAGAACTCCTCCGGAGCTGGCTGCGGATATCGCGGATCGCGGAATCGTGCTTACCGGCGGCGGCAGCCTTCTGCGCGGGCTGGAGGAGCTGATTTCCGACAGGACGGGAATCAACACCATGACCGCAGAGGATCCCATGACGGCAGTGGCAATCGGCACAGGTAAATATGTGGAATTCCTGGTAGGATATAAGGACGAAATTTAAGCAGTATTTGACAAGGTATAGATTCAGGGCTACTCCGTCGGGGTAGCCCTTTTGACACCCGGTCTGATTAGAACAGAGATGTTAGGAGTTTACCGGTGGAAAAAATATCAGGTTACGTGGAACATATTATATACAGAAATACCGGAAACGGTTATTCGGTTTTTGAGCTGGTGGCCGAAGGCGAAGAGGTTACCTGCGTAGGCACCTTCCGCGCCCTGGATGAGGGCGAAAATCTGGAGCTGACAGGCGGCTATGTGGAGCATGCGGTATACGGAAGCCAGTTCAAGGTGGAAAGCTATGAGGCTGTGGCCCCTGAGGATGAAAGCAGCATCGAACGCTATCTGGGATCCGGCGCCATCAAGGGGATCGGCCCGTCTCTGGCGGCCCGTATTGTAAAAAAATTCGGTAAGGATACCTTCCGTATCATAGAACAGGAACCGGAGCGGCTGGCTGAAATCAAAGGGATCAGTGAACGGAAGGCCATGGAAATCAGCACCCTGATGGAAGAAAAGAAGGGTATGCGGGAGGCCATGATTTACCTGCAGAAATTCGGCATTTCCAATACGCTTGCCATTAAAATATATAATACCTATGGCATGGAGGTTTATGGAGTACTGGAGGAAAATCCTTATCGCCTGGCGGAGGACATAGAAGGCATCGGCTTTAAAAGAGCGGATGAGCTGGCGGCAAGAATAGGCATCCACACGGATTCGGATTTCCGTATCAGGAGCGGCATTCTGTATACCCTGCAACTGGCGGCCATGGACGGGCATACCTTCCTTCCCTATCAGGAGCTGACTGCAAAAGCGGCAGCGCTTCTGGGGCTGCAGGAGGACTATGTAAGCATCCAGATTCCCAACCTGGCCATGGATAAAAAAATCATGGTGAAGCAGGACGGAGAAAATAAATCGGTGTATGCCTCCTCATTTTATTATGCGGAGCTTGCCTGTGCGCGTATGCTGCAGGAGCTGAATGTAAGCATGGTTTTCGGCGGGGAGCTGCTTCCCTCTGAAGAAGAGAAGATGCTTGCGGAGATAGAAAAGCTGGCCCGCAGACTGGGCATTGAACTGGAGGAGCTGCAGCAGCAGGCGGTTCTGGAAAGCATTAAGCATGGTATTTTTATCCTTTCAGGAGGGCCGGGAACGGGAAAAACAACCACGATCAATACTATGATCCGTTATTTTGAGGCAGAGGGGCTGGATATCCTTCTGGCAGCGCCTACCGGCAGGGCGGCAAAGCGGATGACGGAAGCCACCGGCTATGAAGCGCGCACCATTCACCGTCTGCTTGAGCTCAACGGCGCCATGCTGGAGGAGGAGAACCGATACGGTAAGAATGCCCGTTTTGAGAAAAATGAGGAAAATCCACTGGAAGCGGATGTGGTCATTGTGGATGAGATGTCCATGGTGGATATTCATTTGTTCCAGTCGCTTCTGCGTGCAGTTACGCCGGGAACCAGGCTGATTCTGGTGGGGGATGTGAACCAGCTGCCGTCTGTGGGACCGGGACAGGTGCTCCGTGATTTGATAGACAGCGGTAGCTTTTCCGTAGTTGAGCTGAAAAAGATTTTCCGCCAGGCCGGGGAAAGCGATATCGTGGTCAACGCCCATAAAATCAATAATGGCCAGGAGATTCCGCTGGATAATAAAAGCAGGGATTTCTTTTTCCTGGAACGCAGCGATGTCCAGGTTATTTATAAGCATATGATTCTGCTGATTCAGGAAAAGCTTCCCAGATATGTGAAGTCCGGGCCTTTTGATATCCAGGTGCTGACGCCCATGCGTAAGGGAAATCTGGGAGTGGAGGCACTGAATCAGATTCTGCAGGCCTATCTGAACCCGAAGGACGCCTCCAAGAAGGAGTATCAGTCCGGTAGCACGCTGTTCCGGGAAGGGGACAAGGTGATGCAGACGAAAAACAATTATCAGCTGGAATGGGAAATCGTGAGTAAATACGGGATACCTGTGGATCATGGCGTGGGGATTTTCAATGGGGATATGGGAATCCTGAAGGAGATCGATGAATATGGGCAGACTGTAACGATTGAGTTTGATGAGCAAAGACGTGTTTCTTATGCCTTCGCCCAGCTGGAAGAGGTGGAGCTGGCGTATGCCATCACCATCCACAAGTCCCAGGGAAGCGAGTATCCGGCGGTTATCATGCCGCTGCTGGGCGGCCCGAGAATGCTTTTTAACCGGAATCTTCTTTACACGGGCGTGACCAGGGCGAGAAGCTGTGTGACGATCCTGGGAAGCAGGCAGGTGGTGCAGGATATGATCGCCAATGAAAGTGAGGCCAGGCGCTATACAAGCCTGGATGTGAGGATTAAGGAAGTCATGGCTTAAAGGAGCCTGATGAAGAAAAATGTATGGAGTACACTACCGCAAATGCTTTTGGATCTGGCATTCCCCAGACGCTGCCCCGTGTGTGACAGGCCTGTAAAGCCTTCCAACGCATATATCTGCAGTGAGTGCAGGGAGAAACTGGTTTACATAAAAGAACCAAGATGCCGGAAATGCGGAAAACAGCTTGAGAAAGCAGAAAACGAATATTGTTATGACTGCGGGTCTAAAAGGCATATATATGACAGAGGGGCCGCACTGTATTCCTATGGTAGTATAAGGCTGTCCCTGTACCGCCTGAAATACGGCGGAAGACAGGAATATGCAGTGTTTCTCGGGCAGGACATGGCCGGCCGGCTGGGGAGGGAAATACTGTCATGGAAGCCGGATGCGCTGGTACCTGTGCCGTTGCACCCCGCGAGGGAGAAAAAAAGAGGATATAACCAGGCGGCTCTGCTGGCGGCCGAACTGGGGAAACAGCTGGATATCCCGGTTCTTACGGGCTTCGTGGAAAGAACCCGGAATACAAGGCCGCAGAAGGAGCTGGAGGGTGCAAAGCGTCAAAATAATTTGAAAAAAGCTTTTAAAATAGTACAGAATGATGTAAAATTAAATACGATTGTAATTATAGACGACATATACACTACCGGCAGCACCATTGACGCGGTGGCACAGGCCTGCAGGGAAGCAGGTGTGAAGCATGTGTATTTTGCAGCACTGGCAATTGGCAGAGGAATGTAGGTATGATTAATAAGGATAAAGTGGCGGTTATGACGAAGATGGCCGCATATGAGGCGGGTGACGGCAGGAAGAATCTGGCCGTCTGCAGTTATTTCAGAGGTGACTATGTCGGCTTCCAGATGCTGAAGACCTGGATTGCAGTGACTATTGCATTCTGTATCCTCTTCGCTGTTTATCTTGTTTATGAGATGGATAGCCTGATGACGGATTTTTACAGCATTGATCTGCTGGGGCTTGGGAAAAAGTTCGGCTTTGCCTATCTGGCGCTCTGCGGAGTGTATCTGCTGGCGGCCTTTGTGATCAGCCAGAGAAGATACGGCCTTGCCCTGAGAGCAACGGTTAAATTTGACAAAGAGCTGGATCTGCTTTCGGGCGGTGAGGATGACGGCTTTGAGGAAGAGGAATAAGGGAGTGGGCCCCTGTTGCCCGGGGCGGCTGCCATGAATTCTTGAGAGGGACATTTATGACAACATCATTACTTGTAGTAAGAGAATATATCAGGAACTTTTATGTAAAATATGAGGAATATATAGTGCCGGTGCTGAAATTTCTCCTGGCGCTCGTTTCCATGCTGATGATTAACAGCCAGCTGGGATTCATGAGCCAGCTGGATAATGCGGCGGCGGTGCTGGTGGTGGCTCTGATTTGCTCCTTTATGCCCAAGAACTTTATTCTGTTCGTCGCGGCGGGATTTGTAACGCTTCATCTTTATGAAGTATCCCTGGAATGTGCGGCTGCCGCGCTGGTCGTATTTTTACTGATGTTTCTTTTGTACTTCCGTTTTTCCCCGGGAAGCGCGGTCCTTGTTATCGTGACTCCCATGCTGTTTGCGTTTAAGATCCCTTATGCGGCTCCTCTTGTGGCCGGTCTGCTGGGCAATCCCTTTGCCGCAGTTACCGTAGCCTGCGGGGTGATCGTATATTATCTGATTACCTATATGAATGTCAATGCCTCCATACTGGGTTCTTCGGAGGCAGAATCCGTAATCCAGAGGTTCCGTGATATTTTTGACGGCATTTTCGGAAACAGGGCCATGCTGATTATTATTGCCGCTTTTGCGGTGACGGTGATTATGGTTTATCTGATCAGGAAGCTTTCCGTGGATTATGCGTGGACGATTGCCATTGTCGCAGGGGCTTTACTGGATATCGTAATCCTGATGGTGGGGGATTTGATTTATGACGCCAATTTTTCCATCGGAGGTGTAATCCTTGGAAGCATCGCAGCGATGGCTGCGGCGTTTGTCGTACAGTTTTTCAGGTTCAATCTGGACTATTCCCGGACGGAAAAGGTGCAGTTTGAGGATGACGAGTATTATTATTATGTAAAGGCGGTGCCCAAAATGACGGTGGCCACGCCTGAGAAAAAAGTGAAAAAGATTACCACGCAGCGTAACAGCAGAAATGCCAGACATACGCATTCGAGAGACACTGCGCGGAAATAGCGGGTTTGGGTGGATATGGAACTGATTAAGACCTTTGCAGACAAATATTTTGCACATGTACCATCTCTGAGGATAACGGATATTGTGGAGATACTCATCATCTCCTTTCTCGTTTACCACATCATGGTATGGATAAAGAATACAAAAGCCTGGGCGCTTTTCAAGGGCGTTGTGCTGATTATGGTATTTATCATACTTGCGGCCGTTTTTGAGATGAATACCATTCTGTGGATAGCCAGGAATGTGGTTATGTATGGTGCGGTTGCATTGGTCGTGGTGCTGCAGCCGGAGCTGCGTAAGGCGCTGGAGCAGCTGGGAAAAAAGGAATTTCTGGCATCCCTGCTGCCTTTTGAAATCGGAAAGACAGAACAGGGCCTTTTTTCCGATAAGACGGTCCATGAAATCGCAAAGGCCTGTGTGGAGATGGGCAAGGTCAAAACCGGCGCCCTCATTGTTGTCCAGCAGAACGATCCCCTGACGGAGTATGAAAGAACAGGAATCGAAGTGGACGGCATCATTACCAGCCAGCTGTTGATTAATATTTTTGAACACAACACACCGCTTCACGACGGTGCTGTTATTGTACGCGGAGATCGGATTACCTCCGCAACCTGTTACCTTCCGTTGTCAGATAATATGTCATTGAGCAAGGATTTGGGAACGCGTCACAGAGCTGGCGTGGGTATCTCGGAGGTAACGGATTCCATGACCGTAATTGTTTCCGAAGAAACGGGCAAAATAAGCGTGGCATACAGCGGTGTGCTTTACCGCGGCCTGTCTTCTGCAGAACTGGAGGAGCAGCTGAAGAAAATACAGAATAAACCGGTGGAGGAGAAGGAACACAGGCTCTGGAAAGGATGGCCGAAGAATGAAAAAAACAAATAAGCTTTGGAATAATCTTGGCCTGAAAATTATGGCGGTGATATTTTCCATTCTGCTGTGGCTTGTGGCTGTCAATATCAATGACCCGGTGGAACGGAAGGTTTTCCGGGATGTGAGGGTCGAGACAAGGAATACGAATCTTCTGACAGATGAAAATAAACTTTACAAGGTGCTTGATGATACGGATACGGTTACAGTGACGGTCCGTGCCAGCCGTTCTGTCCTGGAGAATATCAATGTGAGTGACATTACGGCGACTGCTGATTTTTCAGAGCTGTCCTTTACCAACACAGTGCCGATCAGGCTGTCTGTAAATAAATATATTGACAAACAGATAGAGGATATCAGCGGAAGCGTAGACAGCATGAAGCTGGAGGTTGAAGATAAGAAGGAAAAACAGTTTGTAATAGAAATAGTACAGACAGGAGAGCCTGCGGATGGTTTTATCGTGGGTAAGGTTACCACAACCGACGGAAATGCCATGAAGATTTCAGGGCCTGAATCAGTGGTGGAAAAAGTTAAAAAAGCGGTGGTAGAGGCTGATGTCAGCGATTTGACGGACAGCATAAATATTACGGAAAAAATCAGGCTGCTGGATGCACAGGGCAAGGAAGTAACGGACAGCAGCATTACCAGAAGCGTGAATACCTCCAAGGTTTCCATAACAATACTGGAGACGAAAACCGTACCTGTCAGCCTGTCTGCAACAGGAGAACCGGCGGCCGGTTATGTGGCTACGGGTGAAGTGAGCTGTGCCCCTGAAACTGTGACGATTGCAGGTAAGAGCAGTGTGGTGAAGGATATTTCCGAAATCGTTATTCCTGCGGATGAGTTGGATCTGACAGGCGCTACGGCGGATGTTACAAGGCTGATTGATGTAAGGAATTATCTTCCTGAGGGAACAACCCTGACTAATACGAATGGGGAAGAATTCAATGGTAAGGTAGCTGTTACTGTGAAGATAGAGCCTCTTGTGGATATCACCAGAGAGGTGGCTGCTTCCAGAATCCAGATTCAGAATGTGCCGGAGGGCTATACCGTCACTTTGGACGAGGGCAGCCGTGTATCCCTGAGGCTCAGGGGACTGCAGGTGAATCTGGATCAGGTAAATATGGATAATCTGGCGGGTTCTATTGATATTGCCGCGTGGATGCAGAAAACGGATCAGACGGAACTGGCCGAAGGAAGTGCAGAGGCGGAGGTAACGTTTACCCTGCCTCCGGGAGTGACGCAGACAGCGCCGGCGAAGGCCCGCCTGAATATACAGAAGACAGCTGAAGCAGAGGGAGAGGGCGGCGAATAAGCCGGAAGCCTGCTGTTTCCGAGAATGCGGCTGTAGATTAATAAATGAAGCTGCAGCCGGGGACAGATAGATTAGATTACAGCCGTTGTTAAGGCAGAATGAGAGGAAAATATGGCTAGATTATTTGGTACTGACGGCGTGCGCGGCGTTGCAAATGAAGAACTGACACCGCTTCTTGCCATGCAGCTTGGCCAGGCAGGCGCGACCGTACTGACAAAGGAAAATGAACACAGGCCCACCATCATGGTAGGCTGCGATACCCGTATTTCAGGAGATATGCTTGCCAATGCACTGATGGCGGGAATCTGCAGCGTAGGCGCGAATGCCGTTTATGTAGGGGTCATTCCCACGCCGGCGGTAGCGTATCTTACCAAGAAGTACAAGGTGGAAGCGGGCGTGGTGATATCCGCGTCCCATAATCCCGTGGAATTTAACGGGATCAAGTTTTTTGACGGAAACGGCTATAAGCTGCCTGACAGTCTGGAGGATGAAATCGAGGACCTTATCCGCAATGGGATGCAGGGAGTGGAGCTGCCTACCGGATCCAGAGTAGGGAAAATCAAATACCGGACGGATGCCAGGGAAGAATATATCAATCACGCGATTCAGTCAGTGCCGGTGAATTTATCGGAGCTGAAAATTGTTGTTGACTGTGCGGAGGGCGCTTCCTACTACACTTCCGTAGAAGCACTCAGGGAGCTGGGGGCCAATGTGGTTCCCATACACAATATGCCTGATGGAACGAACATCAATGCCAACTGCGGATCCACTCATATGGAAGAGCTGCAGGCCAGAGTTGTTTACGAAAAGGCTCATGTAGGCCTGGCTTTTGACGGGGATGCCGACAGGCTTCTTGCGGTGGACGAAAACGGCACAATTATCGACGGCGACCAGATTATGGCTATTGTGGGCACCCATATGAGAGATCAGGGCAAGCTGAAAAAGGACACCATTGTTGCTACCGTAATGAGTAATCTTGGCTTCTTTAAAATGGGAGAAAGAGAACATCTGCAGATGGAACAGACTAAGGTGGGCGACCGTTATGTGCTGGAGCGCATGCGTGAAATCGGAGCCAGCCTGGGCGGAGAGCAGTCGGGCCATGTGATTTTCCTGGATGAGAATACCACCGGGGACGGCCTGTTAAGCGCGCTGCACCTTCTGGAGGTAATGGTGGATACCGGGAAGCCTCTTTCCGAGCTGGCAAAGGTGATGACCGTTATGCCGCAGGCGCTTGTGAATGCGAAGGTGCCCAACCACAAGAAAGAGAAATATATGGAATACCCTGAAATTGCCGGGGCAATTGATGAGCTTAACCGTAAGTTCGCAGGAGAGGGAAGGGTGCTTATCAGGCCCTCCGGAACGGAACCTAAGGTCCGCGTGATGATTGAAGGCAAGGATCAGAGGATGATTGAGGAAGAGGCGCATAAGCTGGCAGATTTGATTCAGAATATTATGCTTTGACGCTGAAGGGTAAAAACTGCCATAAAACGCGGGGCAAAGCCCTTGAGAAGTAAGCAGAATGATGATATACTTAATGCAGGCAGGGAGTACTTTCCCTGCAGGGCAGAAGAAACAGGAGGTATTTTCATGGTAAGCCAGAAGGTTGTTATAAAGAATCCTACAGGGCTGCATCTAAGACCGGCAGGCATCCTGTGTAAAGAAGCGATGCAGTTTAAATCGCTGATTACGTTTACGTTCCGAGACAGTACGGCGAATGCCAAAAGTGTTCTCAGCGTACTTGGTGCATGTGTGAAGTGTGGTGATGAGATAGAGCTTACCTGTGAGGGTGAAGATGAAGAAGAGGCTTTGAAGGCTTTGGTCAATGCGATCGAAAGCGGTCTCGGTGAATGATAGATAGGTTAATCAGCCCAACTCAAATGCTCCGGTAGCCAGAGAGGGCTGATTTTTTGTGCTATTATTAGTTGAGTGTTTCGCTGCATAATTTCTGCATAATTATACAGTAAGAAACCGGGAGCCGGACGGGAAAGCCTCTGACGGTTCTGTTTTTGTACAGGAGGTAGCGTATGCTGAATTATAAGAGATACCGGAAGAATCCGGTAATTGATTACCCGGAAAGAGAATGGCCGGGGAAGGAGATTGAGAAGGCACCGGTGTGGTGCAGCGTTGACCTGCGGGATGGAAACCAGGCGCTGATCGATCCCATGATTGTGGAAGAAAAAATTGAGATGTTCCAGTACCTGGTAAAGCTGGGCTTTAAGGAGATCGAAATCGGCTTTCCGGCTGCGAGCCAGATAGAGTTCGATTTTCTGCGTCAGCTGGTAGACCGTAAGCTGATACCGGATGACGTGCGGGTACAGGTGCTGACCCAGTGCAGGGAAGAGCTGATTGACCGCACCTTTGAATCCATTGAAGGCTGTAAACAGGCGGTTGTACATATTTACAATTCCACCTCCACCCTGCAGAGGGACGTGGTATTCCATGCTTCCCGGGAAGAAATAATTGCTATCGCGGTGAAGGGCACCAAAATGGTGAAGGAACGCGCCGAAAAGTTCCCGGGTAAAATTATTCTTGAATATTCCCCGGAGAGCTTCACGGGAACGGAGCTGGATTTTGCGCTGGAAATCTGTACGGCAGTCCAGGATACCTGGGGGCCTACGAAGGAAGAGCCTATGATCATAAATCTTCCTTCCACCGTGGAGATGAATACACCCAATGTTTATGCGGATCAGATTGAATGGATGAACCGGCATTTCAAAAACAGGGAAACTATCGTGCTCAGCGTACATCCCCACAATGACCGGGGAACCGGCGTGGCAAGCTCGGAGCTGGCGCTTCTGGCCGGAGCGGAAAGAGTGGAGGGAACTCTTTTTGGAAACGGAGAGCGTACCGGAAATGTGGATCTGCTGACCATCGCTTATAATATGTTCTCTCAGGGAATCGATCCACAGCTGAATATTGAGCACATTAATGAAATTATCGAGATATATGAAAGATGCTGCAAGATGCCCATCGATGCCAGACACCCCTATGCAGGCAAGCTGGTATTCACCGCATTTTCAGGTTCCCACCAGGATGCCATTAATAAGGGCGTACAGGCGATGAAGGAAAGGAACAGCCAGATTTGGCAGGTACCTTATCTGCCGATCGATCCTTCCGATATCGGACGGGAATATGAGCCGATTGTCCGCATTAATTCCCAGTCCGGGAAGGGCGGCGTTGCCTTCATTATGGATACTTATTTCGGCTTTAAGCTGCCGAAGGCCATGCATAAGGAATTTGCGAATGTGATTCAGAAGATTTCCGAGAAGCAGGGCGAGGTATCACCGGATGAAATCATGGAATCCTTCCGTGCCGAGTATCTGGATAAGAAAGAACCCATTCATTTCCGCAGGCTGAAGATTGATGATCTGACCGGGGAAACGAATTCGGAGTTTGATACCAGGGTGACCGTGGAGTATACGGATCACGGGGAGACGAAGCAGTATACCGCTGTGGGCAACGGCCCTATTGATGCCGTGCAGAGGGGGCTGCAGATGGAGCTGGGCGTGCGGATTAAGGTGCTTGATTACGAAGAGCATGCGCTGCAGAGCGGATCCAATTCCCAGGCAGCGGCTTATATCCATCTTCTGGATGCGGACAGCGGCCGGGTTACCTACGGCGTGGGTGTAAGCTCCAATATTACAAGAGCCTCCGTGAGGGCTATTTTCTCCGCAGTCAACAGACTGGGATTAGGAGAATAATTAACAAAATAATAAACAGAATAAGAAGCAGGATAAAAAGAAGGATAATTATAATTGCAGCGGTCCAGGCTGGGCTGCCGCAATGAATGTCCGCCGCGCTGTGAATGCGTCAGCTTTTCCGTTGGAAAGAGGCTGCCGATTTACAGTGCGGCGGTATTTTTTATCCCAAGGAATGAGGCTGGCGGCAGTTTGGCAGCGTTTTCCTACGCTGTCAGGGCTGTCAATGTTGGCGGTTGTTCGGAGACGGAGCATATGTTAAAATGGTAACAGCAGTTTTTGTTTTAACAAAAAGGCCGGTAATGAATAGGCATCGTACTGCAGGGGGTAAGGTATGAAACGTTTTTCTTTGTTCTGGCAGATTTTCATAATGATTTTTTGTGTCCTGATCATTCCCACTTCTTTGTTTTCCTATTATGCCATGGATCGTGTATCGAAATACTCGGAGGAAAGTATTGGGGTATCCAAGGTAGATAACCTGGAATCTCTCAGCAAGGCGACGGAAATGGTTCTGAACAGCTTTTCCAGGAATGTAATACAGTTTGCCAACAGCGCCTCGTACAGGAATTTGGGGGAAATCAATTCCTATCAAATCCTGAATTCCGATTTTGAGATGGTGAAAACGGCCTGGGAAGCGCAGTCCTATCTGAACAGGCTGTTCGGTACGGAAAAAATGGTGCAGTCCTGCTTTTATATCAGCGAGGACAGCGATTATGTAATCTCCACAGATAAAGGGATCTGCCGGGCGGATAACTATTCCCCCCTGGACTGGCTTGAGGAGGAGACCAGTGAGAAGCCGGGGCTTTCTGGAAAATGGGTGGCGAGGAATCTGTATACCACTCAGGAGACTGAGGAAGGAAAGAGCAACCGGAACCAGGTTGCTGTGCTCTCTTATGTATATTCCATTAACCCGCTGATTTCAGCCAAAGGGGGCACGATTGTCTGTAATATTTATTTGTCGAAGCTCAGTGATTTCCTGAATCCATCCAGGCAGGCCCAGGGGATCTGCTATGTCCTGGATGAAAATAATAATGTGATCTGCCATCCTGATAAGGCGTTGTTTTCATCCGGAGATGAGGAGCGTAAAATCATGGAAGGGATTTCGGCTATGAAGCTGGAAAAGGGGCATTTCGGCTATGAAGAGGCGGACGGACGCTATTTATGCGCTTTTAAAAGGTCAAGCTTCAACAACTGGACCTATGTGGCAACCTACAATCAGGAGGAGGTAATGAGGCAGGCCAAGGAAATTTCCTACAGCGCCGTACTGATGATTATCCTGGCCGTGGCAGTGGAAACGATTCTGGTGCTGCTTATATCCTACCGGATATTTAAGCCCTTCCGTATGCTTTTCAACAGTGTAAAGGAAAACATGACGGAGAAAATGGCCGGTAAAATGACGGATAAAGAAGCGCCGAGAAATGAAATATATTATCTGAACGATGTATTTGAAAAGATGAAGTTCGAAGAAAGCCAGATCCACGATATCCTGGAAAAAAGGAATTCTGACGCCCAGAGGCTCCACCTGCGCGAAATGCTTACCGGGACGCTGGAATCCAGCGAGAAAAAGGAAAACCTGGAGAAGCTGTTCCCTTATGAGCATTTCATGGTGCTTCTGGCAAGCGTGGACGGGGGAAGCGATCTGCTGCGAAAATATAATTCTGACGAGCGTATGTATTATTTCCTGCAAATAGAGGATCTTTTCAATAAGAACCTGAACCAGGAGGGATATGCGGCCAGGGCCATGCGCTTCCGTTCCACCACCTGTGCGGTGGTCCTGAACATCAAAACCTATGATCAGCGTAAAGTGGCGTCCTTTATAACCGGACGCATGGGAATTTTTAAGGAGGAACTCAAAAAAATTCTGGATTATACGATGACTATCGGCGTCAGCTCTGTGCATGCGGATATTGATGATTTGAATGAATGCCTGGCGGAGGCCACGGCGGCGATGAAGCACAGGATTATAGCGGGCAAGGATCAAATCATCTTCTGGAATGACCGGATAAATGAGAGCCAGAGATACTATTATCCCTATGACAGTGAGAATAAAATCATCAACTACCTGCGACTGAAGAAAATGGATGCCATTGATCAGGAGCTGGAGCGCATCAGGGAGCAGATAGTGGCCATAGAGGATATTTCCTATGATAATGTGGTGCTTATTTACCAGCAGCTGATTGGGGCGATTATCAAGGCGCTTGTGGAAGAAAAGGTGAAGATATCCCGTTTCCTGGGTAATGGGAGAAAGGCTTATACGGCAATTGCGGAAAAGGATACCATAGAGGAGATAGAAGCCTTTCTGAAGGAATTTATTCAGACCATACTGACCTATCTGGAGCAGAGCGATGAACAGAAAGAGGATATGAAGCTGTATGACCGGATCACCTCCTATCTGGACGGGCATTATAAGGAAGATATTGATTTTGAGGAGGCCGCCGCCAATATGGGCATCAGCTATTCCTATATGCGCCGCGTGATGAAGGAGGATGGGGATATCAGTATTGTGGATTACGTGAACCGCCTGAGAATCAAGGAAGCAAAAAGGCTGCTCCAGACAACGGAGCTGAAAACCCAGGAGATTGCAGAGCAGGTGGGCTACCACAATGTACAGAGCCTGAACCGGTTTTTCAAAAAATACGAGGGCACAACCCCGAATGCGGTAAGAAGCCTGGACAAAAAGTAGATGGAATTTTATTGATAAAGGCCATGTTTCATCAAAATGATGGTGGAATATGGCTTTTTTAATTGCTTCATATACAAAATGCTGTATGGTTTTTGATTTTGACTTTTAAAAATGACACAAAATTAGGCATAAATCAGGCTGAAAATGAAAGCAGAGTAATTATAAAAAGAAAATTAAAAAAGTATAAACTCTGGAAAAGCCCATATTTTCAGGCTTTTTTTAAACACTCAAAATTGATTCCGGCTATCAAAAATGATAATTTACAAAATTTTGTATGACGGATATACTGAGGGCAAGAAAACGGCAGACGAAATGTCGTTGCGGAAGGGAAGGAAGGGAAATTATTATGAGTGCTGTAAAGAAAGCAGTGGCAACTGATAATAAGATGACAGTGAAAAATGCCAGGAAGAAACAGCGAAGCTTTGCATCCTGTTTTAAACGGGACTGGCAGCTATATTCATTACTGTTAATACCACTTGCGTTTTGTATCATTTTCAAATATGTTCCTATGGGATGGCTGCAAATCGCTTTTAAGGACTGGAAAATAAAGGATGGCTTTTTCGGAGGTGAATGGGTCGGGCTGGAGATATTCTCCAAGGTGTTCCATCACAGAAACTTCTTAAAGTCACTGAGGAACACGCTTCTGTTAAATGTACTGGATTTGGTGGTAAGCTTCCCGATGCCGATTATCCTGGCCTTGCTGCTGAATGAAATCAGGAGCCTGAAATTTAAAAAGGTTACGCAGACATTATTATATCTGCCTCACTTCCTTTCATGGGTTATCATCGGCGGCCTTGCTTACCAGCTCCTTTCCGTAAATACAGGTGTGGTAAACGCGCTGATTCAGGGCCTGGGAGGCACGCCGGTCAACTTCCTCCAGGAAAACGCAAGCTGGCTTGTCACTTACATTATAGTAGGGGCCTGGCAGTCCATGGGATGGGGAACCATCATTTATCTGGCCTCCATCACCTCGGTAAATCCGGAGCTGTACGAAGCGGCCAGGGTGGACGGGGCAAACAGATGGCAGCAGATGCTGCATGTAACGCTTCCCTGTATCCGGAGTACCATTGTTGTCCTTCTGATTATGCAGCTGGGCAAGATTATGGGAGGTTCCTTTGAACGTATCATGGCGCTGATGAATTACGCGGCTACGGAATATACCACAACCATTCCGGTACTGGTATATCAATGGGGTATCCAGGATATGAAGTTCAGTCAGTCTACAGCTTTAGGGCTGTTCCAGTCGGTAATCGGACTGTTGCTGGTTCTTGCCTCGGATTTCATTGCGAAACGAATGGGCGAGAACGGCCTGGTATAAGGAGGAGTTGAAAAAATGGCGGAACAGTTAAAAGTAAAAAGAAAAAAAACATGGAATAAATCAAGGGTCTGCACCCTGATTGCCAACATTCTTATCTATACATTTGTGGCGGTTGTCAGCCTCAGCTGCGTGCTTCCGTATATCCATGTCATTGCCAAATCGCTCAGCTCGGAGAGCTTTGTCATTGCCAAAAAGGTTTTCCTGCTTCCCAAAGGCTTTACTATGGAAGCATACGTTAAGGTTTTTCATGATAATTCCTTTATTGTATCCTTTTTTGTAACGGTTATCATGACGGTCCTTTTCACCCTGTTAGGTATGGTAATCACCCTGTGCGCCGCGTATCCTCTTTCCAGAAAGGAGCTGCGGGGCAGAAGAATCATCAACTTTTTCTTCATCTTTACCATGTATTTTGCAGGCGGGATGATTCCTGACTACATATTGATTAACAAGCTGGGAATGCTGGAGAAAATGTCCGCGCTGGTTCTGCCGCTGGCCTTCAGCGCGTATAACCTGGTCATTATGAAGAACTCGCTGGAATCCAGTATCCCGGACAGCCTGGTGGAATCGGCAGTTATCGACGGCGCGAATCATTATACGATTCTTGGGAAAATTATTATCCCGCTGTCCAAACCGATTCTGGCAACCCTGACCCTGTTTTATGCGGTAGGGCGCTGGAATACATACAGTGACGCGATGTTTTATATCAAACAGAATGTGTCCTTAAGGCCCCTGCAGCTGAAGCTGTACTATCTGATTGTGGCCGCTACGGAAAGTATCCAGGGCTCCGTCAATGATGTGAATATGTCCACCATAACGGATCCGGAAATACTGAAGGCAGCCTGTATCGTATTTGCAACAATTCCTATTATCTGTGTCTATCCTTTTGTACAGAAGTATTTCGTACAGGGCACCATGATCGGCGCGGTAAAGGGATAATGCACTCTAATGCACCCATTAACTATGGCAGTTCCCGCGAAAGCGGATGAATGTAAAACAATTTAGGAGGTAGTAAAATGAAAAAAGCTTTACAGAAAATCGTTACTGCTGGTCTGATTTCCGCAATGGCAATCGGCACCCTTGCAGGATGCGGCAGCTCTAATGAGACCGCTTCAACACCGTCACAGCCCGCTGAATCCAAGGCTGAAGCGTCCACGGAAGCGGCAGCGGAGTCCACAGAGGCAGGCGATACGGCAGCCGCCGGAGAATTTACGGATTATTCCGCCGGATTCCCGGAGACTGTAACACTCCAGGTTCCCGTATATGAAAGAGGCTGGGAAGGCTGGAATCCCACGGACAACTACTGGACCAAATGGATTCAGGAAAATTTCGGCGACAAATATAATGTAAACGTAGAATTTGTTTCCATCGGCCGCTCTACCGAGGTACAGGACTTTACACAGCTTCTGTCCGCAGGAAGCGCTCCCACTTTTATTTTCCACTATGATTATCCCAATATCCTGGCATACTATTCCCAGGGCGCATACCAGGAACTGAATGCGGATGAAATCGCTTATTACGCTCCCACCTTCTGGGGAACCATGGGAGAAACCATCCAGGACTACGGCGTAATCGACGGCAAGCTGATGGTAGTTATGGGCAACAGGACAGAGCTGGTATCCTCCAACTGGGGTACTCTGGTACGTAAGGACTGGATGGACGCGCTGGGAATCGATATGCCCACCAACCTTGACGAATACAACGACATGCTGATGAAATTCAAGGAAGCCGGCTATGGCTATGCATCCGCCCCGCTGCTTGCAAAATCCTTCAACTTTGACTACAACTTCAGAGGCTGGCCGTATGACGAAGAAGGCAGAGCTCTTAACTCCGACCTGGCAGTTGCTTCCTTTACCTGGGAGCCTACCAAGGCTTATCTGAAAAACCTGAATTATCAGTACCAGAACGGTCTGGTTGACCCTGACTTCTATCTGGATACCGACGGAAACCAGTCCAAATCCAACTTTGTTGCAGGCAAGGCAGCAACCTATGCATGCTACATCAATGCAGGAACCCAGGAAAACGTAATCGATCCGCTGCTTGAGCAGAACCCGGATGCTGAAATCGTGATTCTTGACCCTGCTGCAGAAGTACCCGCAGGCGACAAGCCCCAGGGACGTAAATACTGGCCTTTCGGCATGATTTATGGTATTAATGCAGACGCTACCGACGAAGAAAGAATTGCAGCCTGGATGTATATCGAATGGATGAGCCAGGAAGACGTAATCGATACCCTGCAGAACGGCTTTGAAGGCAAGAACTACGAAGTAAATGAAGAAGGCGTTAAGGTTCCTACCGGCTACACAGGAGAAGAGAAGCTGTCCAATAACGACAACGGCGACTACTGGTGCATGGTAAATGCCAACAAGCAGTATGCAACCGAAGAAGAATGGAGAAAATCCATCATCTACGTAAATGCCCCCGTAGGCTATGAATACCTCATTGAAGATATCCTTTCCTACAATGACAAATATGATGAATACCGTACACCGGATACCTGCTTCACAGTACCGATTGAAACACTGGCTGAGTACTCCTCCGACCTTGCTGAGCTGTGGAAAGAATCCTATGTACAGATTGTTACCAAGGCAGCCACAGAGGAAGATTTCGAATCCATGTATGAGCAGATGAGCCAGCAGTACCTGGATGCAGGCTATCAGGAAATCCTGGATGAGAAGAAAGCGGCATATGATGCCGGAGAATTCCACTAATCCGCTGCGAGGTATAAGCTGCGAAATTACTTATAATAAATTACCTGTAATATAAGTACAGAGTCCGGCTTTTGATACAGAACGCGCCTGCAGGCGCGGTAAGATAAAAGAATGCCGCTTCAGAAATTTCTGAAGCGGCACTTTTTATTCCCGCAAGCAACGAGCCAAGTAGCCATGCTTGCATGGATATTTGGCGACTGCCGCGAGGGTCAAATACCCCGCTGCTCTGCAGCGCTGCAAGTTTGATACCCCGTTGCTTGCAGCGGGGTCTTTGATTGGAGTAAGGCGGAACCGCAGGGCGGGTCCGCCGCTGCCTTTGCTGCATGGCAGGACAGTTTTATTCGTCGTAGCCAAAGGTATCTCCGTCTTTTACAATACAAATCATGGTCTTTCCGGTGTTCAGCTCAATTTCATTGCCGTTGTCATCATAGAACTTTGTCGGTTCGTAATCCGCCGTCTTTTTCCAGTTGACATGGATGCCTCTGCCGTTGGTGAAATAATAGCCGTCACGTTTGGTGTCATGTACCTGGAAGGAAAGATAACCGTTCTCATCCCTTACTTCCTGATAAGCGAACTGGATCAAGACATTTTTGAAGGCCAGCTGCTTGTTATCGAATCTGGCATCCACATGGGGCTTGCCGTATTCGAAGCGGTAGTAAAGCCCGTCTTCTGCATTGTATTCGAAAGAAGTTTTGGAAACGGTGTAGGTCTTTGCCATATCAATCTTGCTTGCAGAAAATGAATTCTGGTATTGCTCCAGGGTGTTGGGGCTGGATTCGGGAGCAAACTTAAAGTGATCCGGTTTGTAATAATCTTCCCGGTAGGTTTTGGAGATTCCCAGCTTGTCCATGGCCTCATTTGCCCCTTTGGCGCTCAGGTAAGCATTCTGGGGAGCCTTCCTGTCGGAGGTACGGTAATAGGCATTGCCGTATACGCCCTTTTTCCCGGTGCCGCCGTAATTGGCGCCGGTGACGTTGTTGGTGCTCTTCTGCTCAATGACAGGCGCAATATAAAAAGGACCGCCAAAATGGAAATAAACGGCATCCCATTCAAAAGACCAATATACAAAATAATCACGGCAGCTTCTTACATTGCCGATCCGATCCATGTCGTCCCGGTCCCAATCCTTGAAAACAGCCATAAGACGGGTGATCCTGGCTTCTACGGGACATTCGTACAGGATGTCCGCCCTGGAAAGGCTGTAATGGGGCAGCGCTGTAGAATCATTGGGAACCATCACTGCAATGGGACGCTGGTCTGCAATGTCTCCTGAAATCCATTCATTTGTCAGCGTGCTTCTCACCATTCCTTCTTCGGGAGGAACTTCCTCATTGGCTTCTTGCGTTGCCGTTTCGCTTTCTGTTTCCACGGGGACGCTTTCCGGTGTTTCCTGAACCGCGGCTGAAGTCGTTTCTTCCGCAGGCGATTCTTCCTTCTTCCCGCAGCCAAAAAGGAGCGCGGCGCAGGAGATGCCTGCCAGGAGTAATACGCTCAGTTTTTTCATTGTAAATCCTCACTTTCCTCACGATTTTTCTCAGGTAAAGAACGGCGCCCTGCGTGAAGGCGCCGTTTTCTGCCCGGACCTCTGTAAAAGAGGGCCGGTGTAAACTCATAAACCCTAATTGCCATTATAGTCAAAAAGGGAGGGCTTGTCACTATGCTTTAATGAAAATTAAGGAATTGACTGGCCTGCCTTTTTCGTACGGAAATGTGCCTTCTCAAGGATTTCCATTTTTGGTATACTTTACAAGGATGGGTAAAAAAATAAAGGGTTGATAGCAATTTTGTACAAAGAAAAGAGGAAAAATGTATAGGGTATTATTTGCGGAGGATGAACTGCTTGTAAGGCTGGGCCTGAAAAATTCTATCAGGTGGGCCGATTATGAAATGGAAGTGGTGGGGGAGGCGGACAATGGGATTACGGTTCAGGTATCGGAATGTTTCCTGAATTGTTATCCGTATTGTTATCCGCCGGAATGGATTTGAAAAAGGAGGAGGAAAAAAGATGGACACGAAAGAGCTGTACCCCGGTTATGGGGAGGATGTGAGGCTTACCCGCGTGGTGCCCGCGCCGAGGCAGATTGCACATCAGGAGCTGGAATATTTCGGCTTCATTCATTTTACGGTCAATACCTTTACGGGAAGGGAATGGGGGAACGGGGAGGAATCCCCCGCCATTTTCAATCCGGAGAAGCTGGATGCAGGGCAGTGGGTGGAAACGGCGGTCAGGGGAGGAATGACGGGCCTGATTCTCACCTGTAAGCATCATGACGGCTTCTGCCTGTGGCCCAGTGCATATACGGAGCACAGCATTAAAAATTCTCCCTATAAAGGGGGAAAAGGTGACATCGTAAGGGAGCTTTCCGACGCCTGCCGGGAAGCGGGGCTGAAATTCGGCGTTTATTTGTCTCCCTGGGACAGAAACCAGGAAACCTATGGTACGGGTAAGCCCTATGATGACTATTATGTAAATCAGCTTACGGAGCTTCTTACCAATTACGGGGAAGTATTTACCGTTTGGCTGGACGGCGCCTGCGGAGAGGGGCAGAACGGCAAAAAACAGGTGTATGACTGGGAACGCTATTATGAGGTGGTGCGCCGGCTGCAGCCGGAAGCCAATATTTTCGGCTGCGGGCCGGACGTAAGATGGTGCGGCAATGAGGCCGGGGACACCAGGCCAAGCGAATGGAGCGTGGTGGCCGCAGAGCTGGCGGATGCGGAGAAGGTAGCCTCCGAAAGCCAGCAGGAGGACAGTGAGGAATTCCGGCAGAAAAAGCTGGTCAGCACGGATATGGATCTGGGCAGCAGAGCTGTCCTGAAGAATAAAAAGAATCTGATCTGGTATCCTGCGGAGGTGGATGTATCCATCCGCCCCGGCTGGTTTTATCATGAGGAAGAAAACGATAAGGTGAGATCCTTTGAAAACCTGAAGGAAATCTATTTAAAATCCGTGGGCGGTAACTGTACGCTGCTGCTGAACATCCCTCCGGATACGGACGGACTGATCCGGGAGGAGGACCGAAGGAGCCTGTTTATGCTGGGGGATTTCATCCGGGAGTCCTTTGGCAGGAATCTGGCGGAGGAAGCGGTACTTACCGTAAAGCCGGAGAGAGACCGGGATGGGAAGGACGGAAGCGTTCTTCTTAAGAAGGGTGAGGAAACCTGGTTCGGCAATCCGGATGGCCTGCGTGAGCTGGAGGTGGAGTTTACCTGGGCAGAGGAGCGCCGCCTTAATTATCTGGTGGTGCAGGAGGCGATCCGGTTCAGCCAGCGCGTGGAGCAGTTTGAAGTATACTGCCTGGATGGACAGGGCTGCTGGAAGCAGATCGAAAAAGGGACGACCGTGGGATATAAGCGGATTGTGCCGCTGCATGGGGCGGCAACGAAGGGGCTTAAGCTTGTGATCACGGACGCGCGGGTGGCGCCTGTCCTGGCATTTACGGGCGTTTATTAAAGAGCGGATTCTGATGGGGCATTCCGGCGTTATATATTCTGGCCTGACCGTGATAGTTCAATCGTCCGGATTGGGGATCCGCCGCGTCTGACCGCCTGTCCCATGCTTTCCTGAAAACATGCCGGAAAATTTTACTGAAAACATTCCTGAAAACAACCCTGTGGTAAAATCGCGGCCTTGGTGATATAATAAGAAAAAATGTAACCACGCAGGCAGATTTTCCCGTACTTTCAGGAAAACGGCTTCTGTCCGCGGAGAATTTGGAGGTTTTCGATGAAGAAAATAATTGTAACCGGATGCAACGGACAGCTGGGACGGGCTGTTAACCTTTTTTTTAAAGATGCGGCAGATATCAGCTTTGTGAACACGGATGTGGGAGAGCTGGACATTACTAATATTGATAAGGTAATGGAGCTGGCAAGGGAAGTAAAGCCCTATGCAATCATCAACTGCGCGGCCCATACGGGCGTGGATGCCTGTGAAACGGAATATGACAAGGCTTTTAAAATCAATGCCATCGGCCCCAGGAACCTGGCCATTGCGGCAAGGGAGACCGGCGCAAAGCTGATGCATATTTCCACGGACTATGTATTTGACGGAAAAGCGACAAAGCCCTATGTGGAGACGGATGCCACCAATCCCCATGGCGCTTACGGTTCCACCAAGCTGGCAGGCGAGAATTTTGTGAAGGATTTTGCGGACAGGTATTTTATTCTGAGGACGGCCTGGCTGTACGGCGATGGCAAGAATTTTGCCAAGACCATGCTCCGGCTTTCCGAAGATCATGATATGGTAACGGTGGTAGGGGATCAGTTCGGTTCCCCCACCAGCGCGGCTGAGCTGACCAAGGCCATTAATGCGCTGCTGTTTACGGAAAATTACGGAACCTTCCACGCAACCTGTGAAGGCTCCTGCAGCTGGGCTGAGTTTGCAAAGGAGGTATTCCGGCTGGCAGGTAAGGCAACGCAGGTAAAGGCGATTACCACCGAGGAATACGGCGCGGCCGCGCCCAGGCCGGCTTATTCCGTACTGGAGAACAGGATGTTCAAGCTGACCACGGACTTTATGTTTGCGGACTGGCATGATGCGATTGCGGAATATATTAAGACGCTGTAAAAGATATAAAGGATATGAGGGAAGCTGCGGTACTCGCAAACAGTACTGCAGCTTCTTTCATTTCGTGATTTTCAGATGTCTGTAATTACTTATTTCTTTGGAACGGAGATTTTTTGGAACGGAGATTTTTTCCTGCTGTTTTCTTTTCGGTCCGCTTTTTTGGCATTGGCTCCCGGTAGGGGGCCGGCGATCTCAAGCCCCGCATGTATCAGCAGCGGCATGGACAGAATGAGCGAATAGGCATATCTTACGTCGGACGCCACCGGTGTTGCGGCGCACAGCGTAAGAAGGATGGCAAAGAACGGCAGGTACAGAATCCAATTCTCCTTTTTCCCATTTAACAGACAGTTGGCAAACAGGAACACAGCCGCCCAGGTAAATGCGCCGATGCTGTAAAGCAGTCCGTAGAGCGGGAAAATAGTATACAGCTTGGAAAGGATCTCCACAATTTTCGTCACAGCCTGACCGCGCAGCACAGGCTGCCAGGACAGGCCCAGTTCATTGGGGGAAATCCCTTCATTAGTAAGAAGGCCCGGCGCATCCGGGAACCAGTAGCCCTTCGTCTGATCCACAAAAGCATTCCAGTAATCCAGCGGATATTTAAGCCCCAGCTGCACCCAGAGCCTGAGATACTCGCCCTTATGCGCCTCCAGATATTCCGGATGCCCATACTGGATCAGCGCCTTCACCGGATCGGAAAGCTCCGGCTGATAATAATCCGCAATTGCCGAATACTCCACGGTTTTTCCCAGCAGCTCCTTCTGTTCCCCGGACAGCTCCCTTCCTTCATAAACCACCCGCGCTATCTGCTGGGCCGGAATAGAGAGCGATTCGGAAAACGCGGGCTGCGCCACATCAAAGGCCTCCATGACAGGCCCTTTTACCAGGAACACAACAGCCAGTACCAAAACCTGCAAAGGTAAGATTATCTTCCAATGCCTTCGGAAAGCATATACCAGAAAAGGCATGGAAAACACAAAGGCATACAGCCCGTTAGAGCGCATCAGGCACACCAGGACGCCGCTTATGCCGAACAAAACAAGCAGCCCGGGCCTCTCTCCAAACCTGCGCCCCTCACAGCAGAGCGGCAGCAGCTGGTAAACGCTCAGTACGAACAGAAGAAACAGCCCGGAAAAAAGAATATCCTTCCACATGGTCACCGCAAAAATCCCGTTATAAGGCACCAGGGCATAAAAAAGCAGGAAACAGAAGCACAGCTTTTTCCCCGCGCCGCGCCGGAACAGAACCTGCAGCCCGTAAGTAACGATCAGAGCCATGGCAATCATCTGAAAAACCGTATAACATGCAATCCCCGCATACACATCATGAAATACCGCATTCCCCAGGGAGGTAAACAGCTGAATCAGCAGCGTATGCACAAAAGGATGATGATTGCTGTACCCGATAAGCCCGCCCGCCTGGCTGAACTGGCTTAAGCTGTCGGGCGTCATGACCCCGGGAAAATCATAAAGGAACCAGGGAAACCAGCATGCCAGCAGAAGCAGGAAAATCAGCCAGAACGGCTGCCCTGAATTTTTCACTCCGTCCGCCTGCCCCGTCCCGGCTTTCTTCGCATTTCCCTCCACAATTCTCCGGATCCGCTCCGAACGCTTCTCCAGCAGCAAAAACAAAAACCCGCAGCCCCTGAAAAACAGCAAAAACAGCCCCGCCGCCGTCAGACCCAGATAAATCAGCCGGAACAGCCCGTTTTCCAATGTCCCGGTCAGTTCCCCATGTGCCGCAGCAACATAACAGAACGTATAAAAAATACCCAGGACCAACGCCGCTGTCCGCCGCTTCCCCGCGCTGCGCCCATGAACCAGCTTCTTCCCATCCTCAGAAAGCGCGCACTCCCTTTCCCTGCCGGCGGCATACTTGAAAAACTGGAAACACAACAGAAAAAGAACCAGAGTTATTATATTCGTAGTCGCAATTCCCCCAATATTCGCCAAAGCAAAAGCAGCCAGATAACCCTCCAGCAAAAAAGGAAGCCTTTCTTTCACACTATTCATACACAATCCTTTCCCGAATCCTAACCATGCCTTTGAAATCCCGCCGCCCTGTGCCCTCACGGCTGCAACTATTTTACCACGAATTCCTTTCCCCTGCCTACCATTTCCGGCGATATTCCAACGGCGTCATATTTTCCGCCTTTTTAAACACCTTAATAAAATACCCCGCGTCCGCAAACCCGCACAACAACGCAATTTCTTCAATAGAGCTGTCCGAAAAACGAAGCAGTGACTTGGCATGGGAAATCCGCCGCCCTGTCAAATCACTCCCAATCGTAATCCCATACTTCTTCTTATATTCCCTGGAAAGATGGTATTTACTAATAAAAAAAAGCCCCGACAGCTCCTCCAGCGATATTTTTTCCTGATAATGCTCCTCCAGGTATTTTCTCACCTGCATCAGCTTCGGAGAAAGCTCCCTTCCCTCCCCGGCCTCAGCCCTGTTTTCCAGAAAACAAAGCGTAATCAAATCCGTAAGATATTTATGTGCGCTCAGCTCCATCAAAGAAGGCTTCTCCTGCATCAAACCGAAAAGGTCGGTTAAACTATCCGTAAAGGCCGCGGCATTGGCCGGATGAAAAATCGACCCCCGATCCTGTTCCTGATAAGCCTTATAAAAATCATCCGCCCCATTCCCGTTAAAATGCACCCACATCAAAGTCCACGGGTGCTCCGCCGTACTTTCGTGGGCATACTGGTTCCGGCAGTTGATATACACACAATCCCCCGCCCGTATAAAATGCTTCTTCCCCCGGTAAGTCAGATATCCTTCCCCCTGAATTACCGTCAGAAAAAGATAAGAACTGATATTTTCCCTGGAGCTGATATGCGGCTCCATACTCGTCAGCGTCCCGATCTCCTGCACATAAAGATAATGCTGCCTCGCATAAGCAGAAGGCGTCGCCAACACACGATCCGACAAAGACTTCCCCATAACCATAAAACCTCCTTTTGGTGGGGGATATCTTTGAGGTGAGTATCGGTTTCCCGGGAAGTCACCCGGAAAACCGATACTCACCTCAAAGACCCACTACATTACACAGTCCGTAAGGTTAAAAAGATAAAAGACAAAAAAATAAGGACAAAAAAGCAAATGATAAAAAATTAAAGACCAAGGTACACTTTCGCTAAAGGAACTTTTTTCCATATTACTATCGATTGCTTTATTCTGCTGGGCTATTGAGAAGGAACTTGGCGCCCTGTGGCGGCGGG